>JANJXE010000060.1 GCA_024709185.1 Paludibacter sp. | reverse complement strand
TTGTTTGACCTGAAAAAGCCCATCCTTCATCTAAAATATATCTGATAACATTCGCCTGCGTGTTAGTCTCAGCATATTTTTCAACATCGTTTTTATAGGCATTCAACAATTGATTATATACCCTGGAAAGTGCTACTATGTCTTTTCCCGAAGCATATCGCGCCACAACTTCGGGCATACCGCCAATCAAAGCATACATATTAAAATGTTGCAGCATTTCAGCATGAAATGGTTGGGGAAGTGCCGCTTGTGTTATCATATCCACAAATCTACCCTCACCCATCGCATCAAGGTATTCAATGAACGAACAGGGGTGAATTGCCATATACTCGACTCGTCCCACCGGCAACGAGATATGCTTGTCCAGCATGGTTTCTAACAACGAACCGGCGGCAATAACAAAAACCTCCGGTAAATCTTCGTAGAAATACCGCAAAAGTGCAACCGTGTGAGATGATTCCTGTATTTCATCCAAAAAAAGCAAGGTCCGACCTGCTTTACGCTGTTTGTTAGAATACAGAAACAAAAGCGGCATCAGCTTCTTTACGTCATCTGTAGATTCCATTAATTCTTTCGAACTGGCTTTCTCCAGATTGATGTACAAATAATTTTCGAATTGCTCCCCGAACTTGTTAACGACAGTTGTTTTCCCGACCTGACGAGCGCCTCGTAACACCAAGGGTTTACGATGAGGATTTGATGCCCATTTCTCTAATTCTTTTTCTATTGCTCTTACAAACATAATCTAATGATTTATATTTCAGCGACAAAGTTAAAAATAAACTTTTATAAATGTATCATTGCAGGGGTAAATTATTGAATTATTTGTTTCATTGCAGGGGTATTTTAATGCAAAATTTGTATCATTACAGGGGTAAATGTATGAAAATGTACCAGCGTTTATACCAGCATTTAAAAAATTGCTTAAATTTGCAAAACGGTTTCAACCTGTTTACTTTCAGCCATGCGACTCACATCCTTCGAAATTGCATCCATTGTTGATCTCACCAAAAAACACTTTGCAGCTACTGCACAGATGTATTTGTTTGGTTCACGGGTCGATGTTGTATTCGATGACGACCGGGTGAAAAAACAGTCGGCTTTCTACCATTCCATTCAAACGACCAAACAACTTTTAAAAACCTGATTATGATACTTAAAGAAGAAAACGACAGGATGTACCTGGCGTATTTAGTTTGCACCAAACACTTGCAGCGAATGCAGTTTGCACATTCCAACATTCAACACTTATTCCCACTAACCACTACAACGTATGCAGATTTACCCGATGAAACACTTAGTTTTTTCGATCAGCTGATTTTTCGTTTTACCAAACTACAGGACACCATGGGTAATAAACTTTTCCGGTTTACGCTTGAAAGTCTGGCGGAAGATGGCCGGGAACCTCCACTGCTGATTTCGATTTGGGAGTTTACGGATGGATTTCTGAAGAAACGGTTCGGGTATGTTTTTCAATCTCAACTAAACTGATTCTTGAAGTATTATTTAATTTCAAAAACACTCAACAATGAAATATACGCTGCTTTTCATCCTTCTCTCCTCCTCCATTTTCACTTTTTCCCAAAACAAACTCACCGGTTCCTTTTCGGCACTGGCCAATCAAACCATACGCTTAGTGGGGTTCAACGGTTTCGATATCTATCCCATCGATAGTGTGAAAGCCTCTGCTGAAGGTGCTTTCAGCCTGAACTATGCACAGCAGGATTACGGGATGGCTTACCTGGCATCGACCGACAACAAGTCCTTTATTGTGGTACTGGTCAATGAGGCGATGCAGATCAGCGGGGAGAGTTTTGCCGCTCCTGAAACCATTCGCATCCGCGGAAGTCGGGAAAATGAGTGGTTTGGGCGCTATGCCACGGAGCATCCACGGCGCGAACAGGCTCTGAGTGCCTGGGATTACCTGGAGAAAATTTACCAAAAAGATTCCTTGTTTGCGGTGAATGCCCGTCCCAAAAAGGAAATTGAACGGGAGCGCAACCGCATCAAAGACGAGGACAGGCAGTTTCTTGCCGGACTGCCTTCCACCAGTTATGTGAGCTGGTACCTGCCGGTGCGTAAGTTGGTGAGTTCGGCAGGCACCGTTGCTCAGTACCGTACCGACGAACTTCCGGCTACCATCGAAGCCTTTCGCGCTCTCGATTATACCGATGCCCGAATCTATAAAAGCGGTTTGCTGCGCGAAGCTCTCGAAGCGCATTTCTGGCTGATTGAAAATAGTGGCCGCAGCCTCGATTCGGTGTATGTAGAGATGAATAAATCCATCGACCGGATGATGCCGACATTGATTACCGACGAACGTAAATTCAACGAAATCACCGACTTCCTGTTTAAACTGCTGGAGAAACGCAGTCTGTTTGGTGCTTCGGAATACCTGGCGCTGAAGGTGCTCAACGAACAAAGTTGCACGCTGAACAACGATCTGGCCGCTCAACTTGAAAGTTACCGGGCGATGAAAAAGGGAAATGTGGCACCGGATATTGTTTTTGAGATAGAATTGATCGTCGGCTCCGAAGTTAATTCGGCAGGAAAAACCCATCCCGACACAGGTTTAACCAACCCTCAGCATTCCGCCGGAAACGCCAATCAACCTGCAAAACCTTTAACACTTTCCACCGGAAACGCCAATCAGTCTGCAAAACCTTTAACACTTTCTACCGGCAACTCCAATAGGCCGGCTAAACCCGCCAGACTTTCCGACCTCCGCAGCGCTTACACCCTCGTTGTGTTCGGTGCCAGCTGGTGCCCGTCCTGCCAGTCGGAACTCTCGCAACTGAGTGCTCTTTATCCCAACTGGAAACAACTGGGAGTCGAAGTGCTGTTTGTTTCGCTGGATGAAAAGCCCGACGAATTCCGCAATTTCGCCCGCAACTTCCTGTTTATCAGTTATTGCGATTATAACAAATGGAAAAGTTCGGCGGTCATCGATTACCATGTATTTGCCACCCCAACGCTTTACCTGCTCGATGCCAACCGCAAAATTATTCTTCGCCCAACCTCGGTGCGCCAGGTTGATGCCTGGGTGGACTGGTATCTGGTGAAAAACAATAAAAACTAACACCTTATTTTTGAACTATGTCTCTGCCAATAAACCTCTCCGATTTACTTCATGGCCGTACCTTTGACACCGACGATAGTACTTATTTTTTGGTAACTCTACCCGTTCACGAGGCATTTGATAACCAAGCTGGTAACCGGGCTTTAGATTTGGAATTCAACACATTAAACGATATCGTTGCTTTTTGTGCACAAGCTAGTGTACAAGCTAGTGCACTAGCTAGTGCACTAGCT
>JANJXE010000057.1 GCA_024709185.1 Paludibacter sp. | reverse complement strand
TGCGTACAGCTGCACCCCTGGAAGCGAAACATATGCCCTGGTATAACAACTCCTCTGAATTGTCCGAAGAAGAATTGCATTATGTTGATAATGTAGAAATTGGAACACATTGGTCAAAAGGATTGTCTATTCAACGTAAATCGCTGATTCAACGGATAGTTCAACTAATACGGTATTGGTAAATGGGAATTATACTTTTTATTTTGTTGATAATCATCGGGATGTTATTCAGTAATCTTTCCCGGATTGCTATTGGCAATAATAAAGTGGCTAACGTTCTCACGTTCATTTTAATTTTTATAGTCTCGGCGTTGGTAACTTACACTCCCGACTGGGGAGGGTACCAGTCGTGGATTGATGAAGACCTGGGAAGGGATGTGTTTTTTAATTTCTTTGTTAAAAATGTTTTACCGGCAGGATGGGGATATCAGTTTGTACATATTTCCTTTATTACTTTGTATACCATTATGCTGCTTTACCTCATCAGCAGGTTTACCCATCAAACCTACCTGATAATGGTTCTGTATCTGGGAATTGTTTATATCTTTTATACCACTCAGATACGTTTCTTCCTGGGCTATTATGCCATGAGCCTGGCCTTTTATTGGCTGTTTGTTGAGTCGAAGAGGAAACTGGCGCTGGTAACGCTGGTCTTTGCAGTGTTAAACCACATCACACTGTTGTTTTTTCTCCCGTTTATGTATTTCTTTTTTGTAAAAGTGGAAACATTGATAAAACGACTCTTCCTGTTGTTGATTGCAATGGTTATCTTCTATCTTTTATCCACAGTCTTTCTTACTGAAGATACCGGCAATCTGGTGTTCCTTACCTACATTACATCCGATACGTTTGAATCCACTCTTTTAGGCGGGTTGTTTTCTTTTCTGCCGGTAATTATAGGCTTTCTGCTTGTGAATTTCTACGCAAGGGAAAAGATTGCCGAATTTCCGGCTTTACTGGATGATAAGAAATTTCAATATCTGTATCGCTTTGTGGTAATTTCAATTATGTTTGTAGGCGTGGCACTGGAACGACAGGTGATCGGACAACGCTTTGTTACACCGTCTATCATATTTCAGTTGTTGATGTTATTTTACCTTTCGCAGTTCAACGAACGCCGTCAAAATGCAATGCTTGCCCTGATTGGTGGACTTTACTATGCCGGTTTTTTCTTCTATAATTATGTGCTTTCAATGATGATTACCAGTAGTAATATATCAAATATTGTAGGTGATATGTTACGTTCCAATTTGATTGTCAAATATTTTCTTCGATAAATAATGAATGAGGGTTCAATGAAACTATCAGTTATAATTGTAACATACCTTTCGGGCGATTTGATTGCAGAATGCATCGACTCAGTGTTCCGGTACAACGATCTGAACCCTGAGGAATTGGAAGTGATTGTAGTTGAAAACAGTCCTTTGCAGGAAGCTGAAGCGATGGAAGCGTACCTTCGAAAACAGTATGCCGATTCAATCAGAATTATCATCAATAACCATAATATGGGCTATGGAGCAGGAAACAATATTGGCATAGCAAATGCAACCGGAGATCATGTGTTGATTATGAATCCGGATGTACGAATTACAGAGCCGATGTTTAAAAAGGCGCTCGAATGGTTCGACCGTAAACCAAAACTGGCATTATTGGGTTTCAGCCAGATAGGAAACCGAAATATCAGTTATTATCTTTTTCCAGAGCTGCGGATTCCGTTGTTGCAAACCCTTATCGAACGGCTTAGCAACCGTGTAAAGGTATTCATTCCATCTTTTTTCTATTTGTCAGGGGCATTTATGGTTGTCGATAAGCAAAAGTTTATCTCTGCCGGGGGGTTTGATGAGTCTATTTTCCTCTACCTTGAGGAAGCTGATATTTCCAGACGATTGCGTAAGGCAGGATATAGTTTGATGTTTGACAAAAGCATAAGTTATTATCATAAAATTGATAATCGTATTGGATTTTCACCCCAGGCGTATTCTGTTTTGCTGCAATCGATGCAATATTATTGTAAAAAATACGGGTTGAATTACAACCGGATTATTCGCAGACTTGTGGCTGAACTACGAATAAAGCGTTTTGTGGCTAAACTTTTCCAGCGTAACGAACAGTTGAGTGTGGTCGAAAAAAATCTGAAAGTGGTGTATGAGACTCGCAATTGATGCCTCCAATCTCGGATTGGGTGGTGGCACTACTCATTTAAAGGAATTGATCAATTGTATCGATGATCGTATGCCTGAAATTTCTGCCGTGGTTGTATTTTCATCGAAGGCTGTGCTTGACCAGTTGATGGATCATCCTGTTTTGCAAAAAGTAACATTTCCGGAGTTAAACGGAGGATTGGTTGCCAGGATTGGTTTTCAATTGAGTAAGTACGATAGATGTATAGCTGCATATAAATGTGATCTTCTCTTTTCAATTACCGGCGATTATACAGGGAAACTACGCCCATTGGTTGGAATGTCGCAAAATATGCTTCTGTACGATCGACATTTATGGAAAGATTTTGGACAAGTTCGAGAGACACTCCGAATGTGGCTCAATTTTGAGAAACAACGTGTTTGTTTTAAGCATGCCGACGGGATTATTTTTTTGTCCAACCATGCAATGTCGGTTGTTTGCAATCAGCTGAATATTAGTGTTCAACGAAAAGCACTAATTCATCATGGAATTTCATCGCGATTTCGCAGAAAGGTTAAACCACAACTACCCCTGACATCGTATTCCACTGATCAGCCTTTTCGGTTATTGTATGTTTCAACCGTTCACAGTTATAAAAAACAATGGAAGGTTGTTGAAGCAGTAGCTCAGCTCAGAAAGAATGGATATCCGTTGGAGTTACATCTTGTCGGATCCGTAATTTTCAAACCTGCCGGACAGATTCTAACAAAGACAATTCAGGCGGTTGATCCCGAGCGTACATTTATAAAAGAGCACAATTGGATCAATTACGAGATGGTACATGAATTGTATCAAAGTGCCGATGCGTTTGTCTTTGCATCTGAATGTGAGAATATGCCTAATATCCTCATCGAGGCAATGTCGGCCGGATTGCCGATTGTATGCAGCGATCGGGCTCCCATGCCCGAATTCGTAGGTGATCATGCCTACTATTTTAACCCCCGTAATGCAGACTCCATTGCTACTGCATTAGAAGAAATGCTTCTTCATCCCAAACAAAGGGAAGAGAAAGCAGCCCTGAGCTATCAGGCTTCTGAAAAGTATGACTGGAGTTCCACAGCGCAGCAAACCTTTCGTTTCTTATATGAAATCTATGAAAATTTTCAGTTAAAACAGCGCAATTAATTCTACAAAAAAAGTATGAAGTATCTTTTAATAGTCGACGATTATCTGCCTTATAGCATTAAGGCTGCCGCACTGATGATGCAAGATCTGGCACTTGAGTTTATGGCTCACGGTCATGAAGTGAGTATACTGACTCCGAATCCTTTCCAAAAGGAAAGGCTATCGGTACAAAATATCTCAGGCGTCGAAACCATTTTCTTTAAATGCGGTGAAATAAAGAACATTGGCAAGATAAGACGGGCAATCAACGAATCGATGATTTCGCAACTTGCATGGGCGGCAACCCGTGACTTGTTTCGCGAAAAACACTACGATGGTATAGTGTACTATTCTCCAACAATATTCTGGGGAGTACTGGTACGCAAACTGAAAAAAATGTGGAATTGCCGGACCTATCTGATTCTCAGAGATGTTTTTCCACAGTGGACCGCCGATAGCGGTCTGATGAAACGGAAATCACCGGTGTTCTGGTACTTCAAATTTTTTGAATGGATTAATTTCCGCCAGGCTAACCGAATCGGGGTAATGTCTCCTTCCAACCTTGCCTTTTTCAAACGTACACGCAAGCACACCGAGCATTTCGAAGTGCTCTATAATTGGGCTGTTCATCCTACATCGCGTGCGTCTGATGTGAGCTATCGATCAAAGTTGGGACTGGAAAACAAGATTGTTTTCTTCTTCGGAGGGAATATTGGTCATGCCCAACACATGATTTATATGGTTAATCTGGCGATTCGTTTTAAAAATAATCCTGATGTTCATTTCCTGTTTGTAGGAAAAGGGGATGAGTTTGAATTGGTGAAACATGAAAAGGTCAATCACCAACTAACTAATCTTACCCTGCTCCCACCAGTGGATCAGAAAAGTTACTTTAGCATGATGAGTGAGTTTGATATTGGATTGTTCAGTTTACATCCTAATCATAAAACCCATAATTTTCCGGCAAAAATATTTGGGTATATGGCCTACGAACTACCTGTGTTAGGTTGCGTTAACCGGGGTAATGACCTGAAAGAAGTCTTAAACGAAGCGTCGGTAGGGTATGTGCTTGATTCGGGCGACGAAGAAGGTTTATACCAGGCAGCTCTAAAATTGATTTCCTCCCGGGAATTACGCGCATCAATGGGTAAAAACGGCAAGCAGTTATTGCATACCAACTATTCGGTAACCGTGGCGTACAAACAAATCCTCAAAACGCTCAAAGGCGATGATTCTGAACAGTAAGTTAATATGATGGTTTTTCTTTATTAATAAGGATGTCACCTGAATAAAGTGTAAGCCTGTGAAAACAATCAGTACAAAAGAGAAATCGGTTCGTATCAACATTGAATCGCAATATTACGGCACAATTGCCGAAATCGGTGGGGGGCAGGAAACTGCCCGTCATTTGTTTCAGGCCGGCGGAGCATCCAATACGGTGGCCAAGTCGATATCGGCCTATGACAAGCTTTTCAGCGATCATTTTTACAACGACGGTCAACCATCGCGCTATGTGGCCGAAGAACGACTTCGCAAAATGGTGCTATCTGAGTACAACGAACTGATTACAATTCTCGACGGGAAAAATCCGCAACACTTCTTTGCCTTTGCCAATACAGTTGAGGTGCTCAATTATACAAAAACAAATCAGGGTAATGGTTGGCTGGGAATTGCTGTGGAAGGTTCTGACCGCTATCATCCCAATCTGATTTTTCTTCATGTTAAGCTCCGCGAAAACGATACCTTACTCCAGCAATATACCCTGGGTACCCTTGGGGTTAATCTGATTTATGGGGGACTTTTTCTGCTGGATGATCCCCGTAAGATTCTGCTGGGGATGCTCGATAACCTCGATACCGACCGTGTGGAGGTGGATTATATCTATACCGAAGGGCCTGATATGCATTGGGTTGATAACCGACTGCTGAACCTGATGCTGGTGAGTCATTCGATGACGCCTGCAATCATGTTCGATGCCACTGGTGCGATGCAGCAACCTGGCGATTTGCTGTATAAAAAAAACGTGCTGTTGATACGTGGTTATTTCCGACCCATCAATAAGCTGGGTATGGAATTCGTTGAAGATAGTCTGGATATTTTTAAACGGGATGAGGACTATCGACCCGATAACACTCTGGCATTTTGCGAAATATCGCTCAACTACCTGATGCAGGATGAACAACTCAACGAAAAAGATTTCCTGCACCGTGTTGAATTGCTTAACCTGATGGGGCAAAGCGTTATGGTGTCGCGCTTTCAGCGGTATTACGAGCTGGTGAAGTATTTCCGTCAATTTAAGCTGATTAAACTGCGCATGGTGGTGGGTTTGCCCACTTTTATGCGTATTATGGACGAAAATCAGTACGATGACTTGCGTGGTGGCTTACTGGAGGCCATGGGCGCGCTATTCCAGAAAAATGTGAAAATCTACCTGTATCCGGCACTGGATGCAGATGGTGGAATACTCTATCCCGATGATGAATTGTTCGACATGCCTGTTCGTCTGATGTGGCAGTATCTCCAATCTTCTTCTAAAATTCTGGTGTTGAAAAGCACATCCATTCAAAATTTAAAAATTCACACAGCTGATATTACAAAGTATATCGAAGAGGGGAATGATGAAGAGCTTCGTACAATGTTGCCTGCACCTGTGTTTGAACGAATCCGCGAGAAAGCGTTGTTTGGTTATAAAACCAAATAAGTTTGTTTATTCTTCCTGCCCCTTCTCCATCCACACGGGCATTTTCTCACCCTTAAGATAGTGATTAAAGAAGCCGAACATCCGGGTGCTTAAATCGATCCGATTCGCCCAGTATTTTGCTTCGATATTGTGATCCATTCCATTGTAATTTAGAAGCCAAACGGGTTTTCCCAACCGGTACAAGGCCATAAAGTATTCTATTCCCTGATACCAGGGCACTGCACCGTCGTTATCGTTGTGCATCATCAGCAGGGGAGTATTCACCCGCGGTGCATGAAACAGTGGTGAATTTTCGAGGTAGAGCAGTGGTTTTTCCCACAAGGTACCCCCGATTCGACTTTGTGTGTTCTCGTACTGGAACATACGGCTCATTCCCGTTCCCCAGCGTATTCCCCCGTATGCGCTCGTCATATTGCTTACCGGTGCTCCCGCCATCGCAGCCGCGAATATATCGGTCTGTGTAATCAGGTAGGCAATCTGATATCCTCCCCAACTCTGTCCCTGTAATCCCATCGCTTTTTCGTTGATGTAGCTGCGCGTTGTAGTCAGGCTTTTTACACCGCTCACAATGGCATCGTAGGCATTTTTCCCCGGATAACCTGTGGTGTAAACGATGTCGGGTACAAATACCAGGTAGTTGTTACTCACATAGAACGGTATGCTGATGATTGACCGACTGGGCTGCGGATAATTGTAACGATGGTAAGTGTCGGAACTGCGCTCGTAGAAATACACCACCATCGGGTATTTTTTGGTTGGGTCGAAGTTTTCGGGTTTGTAGAGCAATCCGCGCAGACTGTCGCCGGCGAAGCTGGTCCAGTTGACTAATTCCACTGTTGGCCAGTTGAATTCCTGCTGATGAGTGTTGGTGTACGAGAGTTGCTTCGTTTCGCTGAAGCTCAGGTTGCTGATTTCAACTTCCGGGAATTGATTGACCTGTTGACGCGACCATAACAGGGCATTGCTGTTTTTGGCTTTGATGATGGTGCCAGCCGACCAGGGGCCGGAAATGAGAGTTGTCACAACTCCTGATTTCAACGCTGCAAACCCTTCCTCATAACTATCTTCATTGACCATCGATAACAAAACCGGTTCCGTTGTACTTATATACATTTTTTCGCTATCAGTGCTGATATACCGGTATTTCATTTTCTTCTCCCGACCTTGCGTAAGATTGACTGGAGCTTCTTTTCCAGTCGGATCAAGCATCCACAAATCGTAGCGGTCGTAAATCAGCACATTGCGGTCGCCTTCGGTCCAACCGGCCACACCATAGGGCGATGGGTCGTCGGGGGTATCGTGTTGCTCATCGGTGAGGGATGCGGGTATCGTCGAGGTTAATGGTCGAGGGTCACCTTTTGGTATGTTGCGGATGTAATATTGTCGCTGATCGGGATCAAACCAGAGTGCAAACTTGCCTTCGGGCGAAAGTTGCAGGTGCTGGCCACCTTTCAGAAGCGTACTTTTTTGTCCGGTTTTTAAATCTACCAGATAGTAATCGGTAAGCGAACGTGAGCTCCAGGTGATGCTGCGTTCGTGTGGTTTATTGTTGGTGCCTATGGCCAGATCGCCGTTGTTACTGTGCATCAGTCGTATCGATTCCACGGTGCTGTCGGCTAATTGAAGCAGCTTGTTTTCGGCAATGCGATAAACGGTCAGATAGGTCTGTTTTTTCGTTTGAGCCTGTTGTTTCAGTTGACGTGGTTTGATAATATTATCCGTATGACTCCAGATATCGAGTTTGGCTTTTTCATCGTCTGTTAATGTGTCTTTTTCAGCCGTTTTTACTTTTTTTGCCGTTCCGAAAAAGAGTTTTGTTCCATCTTCCGAAAAGTAAGGTGTTGAGTTGACTGATGGCGCCCAACCCCTCGGCAGGGCAGGAGAGAGGGTGTCGGCAATGAGACGGTACGGTTTTTTAAGGTCTGAAAGATACAGACCATAGTTTTTGCTTGCAGCCGTATCGCGCGAGGCCAGCCATGCCAACCGTCGCCCGGCTACGTCAAATGCCATATTCCTTATATGAATAGAATCGGTGAGCAGGGTGTCGATCCTGGTCGTTTCAGGATCAATTACTATCAGCGACCGTCTTTTGGTAGTATCTGTTGCCGCCACAATAGCTACCGCATTTCCTTTTGTAGCTATGGCAAAAGTATCGGCTTTTTCGAAGCAGAACTGTTTTCCGCTCAGCGGATCAAGTACAACTGCCTGATAGACTGATTTTTTCTTCACCCTGGGTTTTTCCTGAAGGTAGGTAAGCCAGTTACTCTTTTCGTCGGACAAACGGAAACTTTTCACACTGTCGATACGCTGTAGTTGCCGGTTGGCAAAGGTGAAATATCCCATAGCCTCCTTCGGCATATCTTCTTTCTTCGTTTTCTTCAACTTCAGCCGGCGCAGGCTATCTTCAGGCATACGAAGTTTATATGCCACATACTCCGAATTTGGCGCTATTTTCGCTTCATACCCGTGGTGAACTGTGTCCACACTACCGTTCAGCAAATTGTGTATAACTAAAAATCCATCACCTTTCTGCGCTTTGGTTTCGAATACCACCTTACTGCCATCGTGGCTGATCAACCGTTGTTCAATGCGTTGCCATCCTGCAAAATCGGAAATAGCCAACGGTCGTTTGGTAGATGGAGTGGATGCAAAAAGAGCTAATCCGGATAATGCAAAACAATAAAGAGCAATTGAACGTAAATTCATACCAGTAATTTTTTGTTGCAAACGCAAAGATACATTTTTATTTCGTTCAGATATCTTTTATCTTCAGCGGATTGTAACTGTCGATATCATCGTCATATACATCGGTTTCTTCGCGCTGCTTCACTTTCTTCACAATATAATTGGTCAGGGGCAGTACCATGATTTCGTAGCCTGTTTTCATAGCGGTTTGTGTGAGCAACAAAATGAATAAATCGTTATTGGGAATCACTCCGTAAAAGGCTAAGAAGAAGAATACCAACGAGTCGGCTCCTTCGCCAGCTAAGGTCGATACAACCGCTCTTAACGAGAAGTTACGCCCTTTTTGCATAATTTTCATCTTGCTCATCACATAGGCATTGAGAAACGAACCTACCAGGAAAGCTGCAAAACTGGCTAAGGTGATACGCAGGGTATTCCCCAATACCAAATCGAAGGCCTCTCCATGGGTGAAGTTCTCCGAACCCGGCACCCAGATGCTGAGCCGGAAGATGGCAACTGCCAGAAAATTCATAAAAAACCCATACCAGATGATGAGCCGGGCTTTTCGGTAGCCCCACACTTCGGCAATGAGGTCGTTTACAATGTAGGAAATCGGGAAAATGAGCAAACCGGCCGTAGCCTCGATAGGCCCCAGCTGAATTAGTTTTTGCTCGATGATGTTAGCGGTAATCAGGCAGACCGTAAACAGCAGGCCTGCCACCATAAAGGCGACGGAAACTTGTCTTTTCATAAACTCTTGTTTTTTTAACGTGGTGTTCAAGCACACGTGGTTTCACGGCACTATGCCGGGAATTCAGGGCGCAAAAGTAATAAAAAAGATTGATTTATGATAAAAGATTAATGATTAATGGGTGAGACTAAGGGGCTATCCGGGCATTAATAATGGGAGCAATTCCGGATTTTGGCGTATCACTCCGCCACCACCTTATTCGGATTCACCCCCACGCTTTTGAGGCGGTATTTTAATTTGCCGTCGGCTGAGAAACAAAGCACATCGCCACGGGTACTGAATCCAAAGGGTGTGTCAACTAAGAAGATGTCGCCGTTGCGGGGATGTGCGGAAATGCCGTAGGGAATGCGCACCGGTGTTGCGTCGGTGATGAAATTATTGGTGAGCACTTGGCCGGTTCGGCTGTCGTATTGCTGAAAATCGTTACTACCTGTTGTGAAATTGTAGCTGTACATCCACAGGGTGTCGTTTCGTAAGGTAAAGTTCAACGGGTGAAGCCCTTCCAGTTCTTCCTCGTAGGTGTCTGTAGCTGTGTCGATGCGGTGAAGCCGATAGCCCTGTGCGCCGTAGTTTCCGCGGGTTACCACAAACAATTGTCCGCGGCTGTTGGCTTTCAGGGTGTAGGGGTTGTGCCCTACTGTGATTTTTTTGATTTCACGGAACGAAACGGGATCTATGACTGAAACCGTGCTATCGTATGCGGGGTTGCTTAATCCTCCTGAATTGGATACATAAATTTTATTATTGGCAACTGTAATACCGTCGGGATTTTGCCCGACGGTTGTGAGCCGTGTAACCTCCAGGTTGGCAGTGTCAATTTCGGCTACGGTATTATCGAACGAACAAACATAGGCAAATCCATTATGGAAAGCAATATAACGAGGTTCACGCGAACGACCGGCATCATTTTTTATCTCAATCTGTTGTAGCGACCTTCCGCTTAACTTATCCACTACCTCGATGATGCCTGCTGTATTCATGACGATGTAGAGTTTGTTGCCGTAAACGCCCAAATCATTAGCTGTATCACCTAATTTACGTTGATTAATCACGCCAAACCAGTCGAGTGCAATGGTTTTGGTCTCAAAATCGTAACAGGCGAGATGACTGTTGTTGCCTGAATACAGCCCTTCAGAAAGAATGTACAACCGTCCGCTGTCTTCGCCGTACGGAACTTCCCCAACAGGCACCGCTTTATCGGTCATGTCGTCGCAGGCTGAAATCAAAAGGATAATCAGCAGTATTCTAAGTTTGAATAAGTTGCGAAGAGTGTGAACAGTCATGTTGTTGATTAATTTGTTGCTGTGAATGAAATTGGTGTTTGGGATTGCTCTGTGTTTCGTTAGTTGATGACTCCTGATTTTAAAGTTTATAATTCAGTGCAATACGAAAACTTCGCCCCGGCATCGGATACCATCTCACAATAGCGTATTGCTCGTTGAAAAGATTATTCACTTCTAACCGTGCAATCAGGTTGGAAAACTTTCTGCTTAAAGATATTCCCTGATCGCTATACCGCGGCATGCGGTTCTCAGCATAATTTTCTCCTGTTGCATACCGTTTCCCCGACCACACTGCACTATAAGCTAATTCGGCCCAGGGTGTGGTAAGCGCTGCCCGTGCCGATCCTGAAACACGTGGTGTATAAGCAATCTGATGCAGGTAGGTGCCCGATTCGGGGTCGGTAATGTCGAGCGCCCGCTGGTAACTGTAGGTGCCACCGGCTACCAGAGCAAAGCCATCGCCCAACACAAAAC
>JANJXE010000055.1 GCA_024709185.1 Paludibacter sp. | reverse complement strand
AGCTAGTGCACTAGCTAGTGCACTAGCTTTTGAACAAGCAGTATCAATTATTGAGCAATCTACACATGACAAAGTAAAAGAAGTATTAGCCTTTATAATAAATTGGAAAAGTAAAGAAATGATACTGGAAGAAATTGGCTTAAGTAGTCATCATAAAAACAAGGTCAAATACATTGATTCATTAGTAGAACAGGGTTGGATTGAGTTGAAATACCCTGATATAAAAACCCATCCCGAACAACGTTACAAACTAACCGAATCAGGCAAACGATTGCTGGAGCTTATCAACCCCGTAAAGACAAAATAAATCTGTTGGAACAAGTATTCACCAAAATAACTTCTGAAGATTACTACTTAAAAGAGTAAAAATTAGATATTTCAACCATGAATAAAATCGCTTTAATCACAGGTGCCACTTCCGGAATCGGAAAAGCCACCGCTTTGAAATTAGCAGAACAAGGCTATCAACTCATTCTTTGCGGTCGCCGCACTGAAAAGCTGGAAGAACTGAAAGAACAGTTAACTACACCGGTGTTCACATTGACCTTCGATGTTCGCAACCGGGAGGACGTTGAATCGCAGCTCGCTTCGCTGCCAGATGAATGGAAAAACATCGATGTGCTGGTGAATAATGCCGGCAACGCGCATGGGTTTTCGCCCATCCAAACGGGTGATACCGACGATTGGGATGCGATGATGGATGGAAATGTGAAGGGCCTGCTGTATGTATCAAGAGCCATTATCCCCGGAATGATGGATCGAAAAAAAGGGCATATCATCAACATCAGTTCCGTGGCCGGCAAACAAACCTATCCCAATGGTGCAGTGTACTGTGCTTCGAAAAAAGCCGTGGAAGCGATAAGCGAAGGCATGCGGCTCGATTTAACCGAACACGGAATTAAAATCACTAACATCGCCCCGGGGGCGGTTGAAACCGAATTTTCGGAAGTGCGGTTTAAGGGTGATAAAGAACGGGCAAAGAAAGTGTACGAAGGCTTTGAACCGCTTGTAGCTGAGGATATTGCCGATCTGATTTCCTATGTGTTGAGTGTACCGGAGAGGGTAACCATTGCCGATGTTACAGTGTATCCCAAAGCGCAGGCGGCACCAGCCACCGTATATCGTAAACAGCAACCCGAAGGCAACAGTTAACACATGAAAGTAATACATCTTCTTGCATTTTTACTGCTTCTCGCAGTTTCAGGCCACACCTCAACTCCTTTCGATCACTATTTCACCACCGAAACCTGCCGGGTCGATTTTCACCTGAGTGGCGATGCGATGCACACCAAAGCTTATGTGCTGAAAATCAGCAGAGAGCCCATTTGGGGAGGAAGGCAAACCGCCGACGGACAATTTATGAACCGGGGCGATTACCGCTTTGTGGTGACCGATAGTCTCTCGGGACAGGTGCTCTATTCCGATGGTTTCAATGCGCTGTTTCGCGAATGGCAAACCACACCCGAAGCTTTGCAGTTGGGAAAGACTTTCGAGCAAACCATTCTCTTTCCTTTTCCGAAACAAACCGTACAAGTCAGAATCGAAAGTCGCAAGTCGCTCGACGAATGGTCAACATTGAGCGAATTTTATATCCGTCCTGAGGATAAGCTTATCGTTCGTAATCAGTCTCCGAAAGTACCATTTAAAACCTTACAAAAGTTCAATGATCCTTCCAAAGCAGTCGACATCGCCATTTTAGCTGAAGGATATACAGCCCGTGAGAGAAACCGCTTCTACGACGATGCCCGTCAGTTGATGAAGTACCTATTGGAGCATGAACCGTTTAAAAAGTACGCCTCCCAACTGAATTTTTACGCTGTGGCCGTGCCTTCCGAAGAATCGGGAATCTCTGAGCCGCACAACGACGAATGGAAAAACACCGCGCTGGGTTCACATTTTCACACCTTCTATTCGAAACGCTACCTGATGACCGGCAATGTGTTTCGGGTGATGGATTTTGCTTCGGTGGTGCCTGCCGATGTGGTGTACATCCTGTCCAACACCACCCACTACGGAGGAGGAGGGATCTACAACTATTACGCACTCACAGCCGCCCGGGGCCGCGATGCCGCTTCGGTAGCCGTGCACGAATTCGGGCATTCGTTTGCCGGTCTGGCCGACGAATACTTCTATGAAAATGGAGATGTACTCGATCAGACCTACGACACAGCGGTGGAACCCTGGGAGCCCAACATCACCACCCTGCAGCAGTTCAATCGTAAATGGTCTCAACTGCTACCGGCCGATTCTCCCATCCCTACTCCCCTTCCGGCTGATAGCACTCTACACCGCAGCACGCAACTCACAGGCGTTTTCGAAGGAGCCGGTTACCAATCAAAAGGCATTTACCGCCCCGCCCCCGACTGCCGCATGGAAACGAATCGCGCCCCGGGATTTTGCCCGGTTTGTGAAAAGGCAGTGGAAGAGCGGATTAAATTACTGACGAATTGAAACCCTGTATATGCCTGAACCAATGTTTACAGACAAAGCATTTTCAACTTTTTGACTATTCCGGCTAGTGTATTGATTCAGATTCTTTCCATTGATCGAAACTAAACTTGTTTTTGCATCCGGAACAATAATTTCGGCAGTAGTATTGGCAGGTATTTGCACATCCCAAATAATTTCATTTTGAATCCTTTTCCACTCACTTTTAATTAAACCGTAAGGTGAATTGTGAGTTGCTTTAACAAAGTTCAAACCTATTGGAAAAACAGGTTGCATTATAATTTTCTTGAAACCTGTCTCTGACTGGTCAGTTTTAATTCCACCCAAATTTTCATAGAACCAACTTATCAAATCTCCGAGTAACATAACGTGATTACCCGAATTCATTGCAGGATCAGCTGTGTTTCCATTCCAAAGTTCCCAAACGGTTGTTGCCCCATTATCAATCATGTATCCCCAACTGGGATATGTTCTGTTTGTAGCTATTTTGAAAGCTAAATCAGGTCTTCCGTATGCAGTAAGACCACGCATCAAAAACTGTATTCCAATTAGTCCAACACTTACATGCGAGTTAAATTCTTTCTCAACCCTTAAAGTAAGATTATCAAATACTTTTTTTTCATATCCTTCAGGAACCAAACCTTGCATAAGTGAAATGATATTTGCAGTAACGGTATTATTACCATACTGAGCCTTTTCCGGATTGAAAAATTTCGAGTTGTAGGCTGTTTTAACTTTCTCGGCTAATGCCAGAAATTCAGTTTTATCACCTTCATGTTTTGTGATGTCGGCAAATCTGGCCATTATGGTAAGTAAGTTATAATAAAAACTGGTAGAAAGTATTTCACCATCAGTTATTCTGGCTGGATCCTTTGACCAAATAATATCAAGTGACTCTGGTGGCATACACCAATCACCATACTGATCTTTGGTAATAATATATTCTTTCATGTAGGTCAATTCCATGTATCTTAACCACTTTTTCATGGCATTGTAATGAGTAAAAACGGCTCTGACATCACCAAACTGTTCGTACAACATTCTGACTATTTGAATGTATGCTGAGGGCCATGTGATGTTATCGGAATAAAATTGCCAATAAGCAGGGGCCACATCCGGTAAACTTCCATTTGGTTTTTGAGAATCCATTATATCCTGAGCCCATTTTGCATATAGTAAGTGATTGTTAAATATAAAACTCTCTCCATAGCAACCTGTTGCCCTGTCACCCAGCCATCCCATACGCTCATCGCGTTGAGGGCAATCAGTAGGGAAACTCCGATAATTGCCCATTATGCCCCAAACAGCATTTCTGTAGATTTGATTGATTGTTGAATCAGAGGTTTCAAAGGTTCCGGTGTTTTCCATATAATCGTAGTTTACTTTCCCTGTCAGATTGTGGATATCTGGCCGTGCAGCAAGACCTGTAATTTCAACGTAGCGGAATCCGTGGTACACAAAACGTGGTTCATAACTGAAAAAACCATCAGCAGAAGGAGTGTAAATATTGGTTGTTCGGGCACCCCTTAAGTTCTTGGTATATATACTTCCATCTTTTTGAAGTGTCTCAGCATACCGGAATGTAACTGGATTATTTTTAGTACCCCGGAGTTTTACCGCCAGCCAACCTACCATATTTTGTCCCATATCTACCACAAACTTTCCCTTCTCAACTTCTTTCACACTTACAGGTTTAAGTTCACGCATCGTAACTATATTAGGATTTAGCTGTGCTACCAGTTCCCCCTGTGGAGCAGATACTTTTTGTGCAAACTTCCAGTTGCTGTCATCATATCCACTTTTATCCCAGCGTGTTAGTTCAAGATTTGCATCGTATTCTTCACCATCAAATTCGTTGTTGGCTGTAATTGGACCGTGTGTATTGATTTTCCAGGAAGTGTCGCTGACAAGGCATTCTTTTTCTCCGTTGACATATTCGATTTCAAGCTGCAGAAGCAGTTTTGGAAATCCATAGTGTACCTGTGCCGGACTGTCAAGTGGATCGCCTCCGGGTACATTTTCCATTCGCATTGAAAAATAACGGCCATTTCCTAATATGACACCTACGGTATTTTGTTGTTTTGTAATTAAATTCCTGACATCGTAAACATTATAATTGACCCGTTTAGTGTAATCAGTAGCAGTAGGTGCAAATAGGGCATTGCTTACCTTAATACCATTTATGTAGCACTCGTACATGCCCAGTCCGGAAATATACAAAGTAGCAGATTTTACCGGAGTTTCAACTGAAAATTCTTTACGAAGATATCGGGCTGATAATTTGGTCTTTGTTGTAAGTTTCCCCGAATTAAGTGTACTATCCATACCAACCCACTGAGCCTTTGATAAAGGCTTTTCCATAAATGCAGTGGTCCATTTAGCCGGTTTACTCCATTTTGTTTCCCCTTTATTGGTCCATACTTTTACCTTCCAGTAGTAGCTTTTCTCCGATTCGAGTTTTTTACCTGAATAAGGAATCATCACAGAATTGCCACTTAATACCTTTCCTGAATTCCATACCAGTTGCTTGTCTGAATTCAGGTAATCTGGTGATTCTGCGACTAAAATCTGATAGGCTTGTTGAAGAACTTCCGACTGCCCGGATTGTATCTGCCACGAAAAGCGGGGATAAATTACATCCAACCCTTCAGGTTTACTAAGGTTTTCCACTTTAAGCATATGAACAGTTGCTGATGAAAAAACAGGTGCAGGCTGGAAACCAAAACAGATAACAGCCAGTAGTAATTGCATTGAATAAAGTTTCATTGTGTATCCTTTCATTTTTTAACGATCCGAGAGTAGCCCCATAACTGAAACCGGTTTTACTATTTTAGTATTTTGCAGAAGCTTGTAACAGCCTTTCGATTGTGGTTGAAAATACATATAATTTTCTAAAAGTGAGGATTCAATTATCTGTTCAGATTGGTCTGGTAAGATTTTGATCAATACATAGTTCCTGGCTTCGTTATTTGATGGAAACTCGATTCCGTTAAAAAAATCCATTATTTCAAAGCAACCGTCGCTGCGATAGGCCAGGTCTGAATTCTTACTATTTTTAAAACAGTATATCTTATAAGCCATCTCTCCTTTTGTATCAGCATAGACTCCTACTTTACCCTTTCCCCTGAAAACGGAAATACATACAGAATCGGCAATAAGACAAGTAGCTACAGGCATAGGAATCAATTCCTTATCGCCGCCAATATAGTACTGCTTTCGGGATACTTCGACAGATTTACCTTGATGTACCAAATGGAGAGAGGTGTAAATATCTGTTTTATGGTCAAAATCCTGGTCACAAAAAGATACTTCAGCCCTTGCAACTGGTTTGGAAACACTTAGCGGAACAGCACGTCGTATCACATCTGCCGAATCTTTAAGAATTAACGATTTCCCAGTACTTTTACATTCAGCAACAAGCTCCATTTGCAACTGATTCAGAGGCACAAAATCAATCTCCATCGAACTAATGAACTCACAACCATCCTTGTTATCATCAATTACAATTTCGGGTCTTACCTCGCGATGATTATCATAAGCATCAAATGAATTTCCCAACGGAATCGATTTCAGAAGAAATCTTCCTGAATTACTTTTTTTAACTTCCTCTGCTTTTCTGATCATATTTGTTCGTCTGTCGAGAATGTATACATTAAAAAAATCAGTACCTTCATCTAAGTACTCTATGGTAAGCACCGGATTCGACATTCCGTTGTACATCACACGGTCGTCAACATCAAACAAAATTTTTGAATTAAATTTACTGGTTTTTACACCTTTTTGATTCGACTTCTCATGAACCACATAATCCACATTAGTCTCATTATCTTCATATTGTCTTATCCCTAACCAATTATTATGATACATAATTGTATCCAATAAATTCGGATTTTGCTTTTTTTGATTAGCCAGGGGAAATTCTCCCAACCGGGTATATAGTTTTGAAAAAAGCGGATTTTGTATGATACTATCAAAGTATGGAAAGTATTTTTGCACATTAGGTTCGAATATATCAGCTTTATAGAGATAAAGATAATTTACGCCATCAATAGCAACACGATTGAATAAGGAAACCGGATGCCCCATTGCTTTCAAAGTATTTCTAAATATTTGTCCTGCGGTTTCGTAATATCTGTAAGGTATTGTCAGGTGCCGGTACCTATTCATCACATAAGCCGGATCAGAAGTAGGTGCCCAGGTATCGTATTTCTCGCTCATTCCATTTTGTTTGATGGATACACCCTTTGCAATTGCCATTGCTGCTGCTCGTCTATAGATAAAATCTTCATTCTCGTAACCGTTATTCATAGGTGATATCTGCAATATATGCTCTTTAACGGGAAAGTATTTCTTTGAAATATCTATTGACCACCCTACCACCTTCTTTAAATAATTAACATCGGTGTATCCATATGCCCTCCACTGCCGATAAATCGATTGTTGAACATCGAAGACACCTTCTTCGTTGGCATTTAACAACATTTCCTCCCAACGACCTATACCGTTGATATTTATTGCATCAACATTAGGATTGTCTGCGTATTTTATGGCAGCTTCCTTCATAAACCTTTCATAAGCTGATTTAAATGTCTGTGAAAAATAATTTGGAAATGCAACCCGCCGACCACGACTATCCGACGATTGAATTATGTTTATATTGTCTAACGCACAGCTGGCAATATTCTCGGCTTCAACAATTAATTTAAAATCGGTCCCGGAATCACTTGCAATTTCTTTGGTCAGTAAGCCCGATTCACCATTTTTAACTGTAAATGATTCAACTATAGTATTATCGGTTGAAGAGGAATGTAAGATTATATTGAATTTTGCATCTTTGCGTTTTCGAATAATATCCGCAATTTTAAAATCAAATTGAACCAAATAAGAGGCATTAGGACTTAATTTTACACCATGGCCGGTTTTAATCAGATTCAATTTCGCTGATTTATTGTCGTTTAATTCCAATGATTTAAACCCGGCCTCAGACAAATTCTGCATTCCGATTATTCCGTTTACGATTTCGTAACCATCGTTTTTCGGGTCATTTTCGAAATCGGTAAAAAAACCTTCACTTATTAAACGGATTCTTTCGTCGTTGATAAGTTTCGGAGAAGTACAGTACGTTGAGTTATTAGCAGTCATGAACCGTAAAATCACTTTTTTGTTCTGTTTTCTCCATATTTCAATATTTTTATCTATATAAGTCCAGTCGAATTGATTTCTGTCAATGAAGACATCTTTCCATTCGATTGAAATTTCTCCTTTCAACACACCGGGATTTTGAGCAATCTGACGAATTTCCGCTTCTGTATTGAATGGATAGCCATAAAAATAGATTATTCCATTTCTGTTCTCTCCATTCAAGTTCAGAGAAGCAGATACAAAAAAAACAAGTATTGATAAACTGGTTGGAATGAATTTTAACATGTCAGTGATTGTTTAGTTTTCAAAAACCACTCTAAAACCTATAAAAATAAGTGCTCCATCCGGAGAAAAGGCATTTCGGTGGGTTGTTTTAGCACATTGTTCAACTTCGTAATATGCACCACCTCTGTAGATCTTATACTCACCTGTTTCGGGTCCCTGCGGATCTTGTTGAAAATCATTTGGGTAGTCGCCATACCAGTCGGAGCACCATTCGCTTAAGTTTCCGCTCATATCGAAAAGTCCCAACTCATTTGCAGCGAGCTTAGCTACTTCCTGAGGTTTATTGATGCTATTCACTCCTATGTACCCAACTTCGAGGATATTATTTGATCCGGCATACTTAAAATTTTTCGAATGCACACTTCCTCTGGCGGCATACTCCCATTCAGCCTCTGTCGGCAAACGGCCACCGGCCCACTTACAAAATTCAGAAGCTCCCCACCAGGTTACATTCACGACCGGATGATTTTGAAACCCTTCTTTTGATTGCCATTTTCCGTTAACATACTCTAGTTTACTGTACTTTCCGATAGCTACAACCATATTTTTGGAATTGTACATCGCTCTGTAGTCTATATTGCAGGCATTAAGAAATTGAGCAAACTGGTGATTAGTGACTTCAGTCTTTGAAATTTTAAAATCCGAAAGTCTTACTTTGTGTAATGGTTGATCCCCGCTTACAGATTCATCTCCCATACAAAATTCTCCACCTTTAACAGCTACTTTTTCAATATTACGTAGATTCCCGGAGTTTTTCACAGAACTGAGTCTTTTAAGCGAATCTGTAGTAATCACTGGTAAATTCATTTCTTGCATCATAGTCCGGTAAAACAACCTGGCTTTATTCAATCTGGTAACAATCCCGGTATCGTTCGTTTCCGACTCAACATCGTCGATAATCTGAAGATGTCGATGGATGATTTCACCAG
>JANJXE010000432.1 GCA_024709185.1 Paludibacter sp. | reverse complement strand
CCATCATTGGATACAGCAATCAAAGTAGCAGTAAAGCTTTCGCCTCCGGAATAATATTTTTCAATAGAAGGTTCATAACATTCTCTTTCACTAAAAATATCAACCTTCCAAAAGTACTGAATTGCACCAGTCGATTTATTTACATACTTTGCTTGTGCGAAATAACAGTTATATAAAATATTTACATCAAAATCAGCTTTCGGTTTTTGGGCGTAAGAATTTATTCCAATAAAAATTGAGAATGTAAAGAGTAACACGATTTTTTTCATAATATTGTTTTTAAATGTTTTCATAAGTTGTTAATTTATAGTTGTTTTATACACAACAGAACCTTCTTGATATTATTTTTTCTACACTTGCCCATAACGAATTGCACTAAGCGGCAAACCCGATACGGTTGCGCTTAGTGCATGTTATCGCCTGGTTGTTTGTTTTTCAGTCAACAAAGGTTTCTTTTATTACTGATTTAACTTCCCGAATCTCGCTTTTATTCAATGTCCCGAGTGTTTTTACAACTCTGACTTTATCTATTGTTCTGATCTGATCTATGGCAATCCAACCTGTTTTTCCATGATGCTTTACTTCGACTCTGGTTGGATACTTCCGGGAAGTTGTTGTCATGGGACTAACAACTAATGTTTGAAGATTGTGATTTATTTCATTGGGTGACACGATTACACAGGGACGAGTTTTTTGAATTTCATTTCCGACTGTCGGATCAAGATTAACTAATACTATGTCATACTGATTCATTGCCAGTCCTCCATATTTTCATCTTCGAAAACATCTTCAATCAACAACTTATCATCTCCGTTTTCATGCATTTCCTTAAACTTCAAATCCCATCCTTTTCGTGGCTCTGCCACAGGTTTGATTATGATTTGACTTTTTTCAAGAATTAATTCAACTTTATCCTTGATTTGATATTTTTCCAATAATGTTTTACTTAATCTAACACCCCTTGAATTGCCAATTTTAACTATTGATACTTCCATAATCTTTTACTTATTAATGTAAGCACAAAGTTATCACATTTTCTAAAGTAAACAAATATATTATGATTTTTTATTGATAGTGTATTATCACTTTATCTTAAAAGTCCTTTCCCTTTTTGCATCATATTTTTTTCTACAACTTGGCGATAACGAATGGCCCTAAGCGGAACATACGATAGGGTTGCGCTTAGTGTATGTTGAACTAAATTCCCTCCGGGAAGGGCTTTAAACTCCTCATCGCTATACCATTATTCTCTGATTTCCGTTTCAAGATGCTGAAAGAGGAATTACCAGTTCCTTTAAAAGTTAAATCTCCCAATTTATTCATTTTAATTTTTCAGCATCATGAAACAAAAATCAGAATTCTCAGTTATTGGTCGCGCCCTGGCTACTGTTGCTGGATTCGACCGTGTGTATCACAAACTTGAACAGCAGGTTGTACTGCGCGGACAAGCTAAAAGCACCTTCGAAAACTACATTCATCGCATCGCGCAGGTTAGTCTGCATTTCAACTGCCTACCCGAAGAGGTAAACGAAGAAGAGCTTAATGACTTTCTTGCCGAATTGGCATTGTCGGCCAATTTTCCTTCACGCAGCGCTTTCAAACATTCGGTTTACGGACTAAGGTACTATTACCGGTATGTGGGACTTCCCAATCGGGCAGAAAAAATTACCTTCGCTTAAAAAGGACGCACGCCTGCCGGATGTTCTCAATAAAGCTGAGCTTAAAAAGCTGTTTGTGGCTCCCACTTTGCTCAAACATCGAATCCTGTTAATGCTTATCTACTCTGCAGGGTTACGTTCCTCTGAACTGATTAACCTCAAAATTGCAGACATCGACTTTGAAAGACGATCCATTCATATTCGAAGAAGCAAGTACAACAAAGACCGCATTGTGCCACTTTCTGTATATATGGCTGTTGGTCTCAAAAAGTATCTCGCACTTGAACAACCGCTTACCTGGCTTTTCAACGGAAAAACACTTGGTTCACCCTATTCTTCAAAAGAAGGCTCATAGTCCGCTGGATACGCTTTATCCGCAGCAAAGATAATGATTCGAAACAAATTTGAAATTGCCCACGTTGTAAAACGTTTTGGGGCTCAGTTTCGTATGCTCTCACGTCCCAATAACTATCAGCTTACTGTGCTTAATGCCCTGCAACAATGCCGGACAGCTGAGCTTGGCGGTCACAAAGACAGATGCGATAATCCCCATTGTGCGCACGAGCATTTCAGTTACAACAGTTTTGGCAATCGCCATTGCCCCAAATGTCAGGTTGCACGTCAGATGCTTTGGGCTGAGGACCGTATGCGTGATGCGCTCAATGTAAAGCATTTTCACGTGGTGTTCACCGTGCCCGATGAATTGAATCAACTCTGTTTAGCCGACAGTAGATTCTTTTATTCTTCACTTTTTGCCTGTGCATGGGATAACCTGCGCAGTTTTGGTTATTCGCATTACGCAGACGAAACATGAGCTATCTGTTTGCTTCATACCTGGGGACAAAACCTCTCCCAGCATCCGCACCTGCATTGTCTGGTTTCTTGTGCTGGTCTCAGCCTGCGCGGAAAGCTTGTCGATATTGGCTGCCAGGGTAAATACCTCTATCCGGTGAAGCAAATGAGCGCTGTGTTTCGTTCGAAAATGCTTCAACGATTAAAACAGAACCTCAAAAAGAAAAACCTGTTCAACGGTGCTATTCAACAAATCATCGATCATTGTTACGCCAAACCCTGGGTGGTATACTCCGAACCTTCGTTGGGAAATGCTAAGCAAATTGTTGAGTATTTAGCAAAATACACACACCGGGTAGCCATCAGCAATACGCGAATCAAAAACATCGACGAGCTTGGAGTTACCTTTTCGTTTAAGGATTATGCTGATAA
>JANJXE010000549.1 GCA_024709185.1 Paludibacter sp. | reverse complement strand
AAGGACTTATTGACCATGGATGGTTATATTTTAAATGCTTTTTTTACATTGGCTGTAGTAGTGGCTGCATTCGGAGCACTACTCTTTATTTTGAAGAAAACTCAATTAAGCAAAAAAAGCAAAGATTCGGACATTGAGATGAAAATAATATCTAAAATGGCACTGAATCAAAAAAATCAATTATACATTGTACAAATTGCAGATAAAAAATTATTATTGGGTGTATCAGACTCCGGTATCAGAAATCTATCACAATTATCTTTTGCAAATAATACTGATATCCCTCAAAACGTTAGCACCTTATCCACTTCAAAAAATGTTAATGATTATGAAGATGATAGTTTATCCTTTAAATCATTCGTAAAATCAACATTTAAAATTAGAGCAAATTAATTTATTTATCATACTGTAATATACTAATTATGTATATATGTATGATTGTTGATTAAAAAAATTTTATTATTTCAAAAAAAAGTCATAATTTTACATTAATGATAATAACATTTATTGGAAAAAAGTATAATGAGAAGTGTTATAAAGAATATAATCATAATAATTGCAATAAGTTGCTGCAATTTTGTTTATGCTCAGGATAACTCTGTATGTTACGACTGTCATGACGATCCTTCAATTACCTTAGAAAGAAACGGCATTACAGTACCACTTACAGTAAAAAGATTTACATTGCCACGGTCAGTTCATGGCAAGTTAAAATGTGTGGATTGCCATGAAGATTTCGATCCATTCGAAATACCACATAAGGCAAAAATGACAAAAGTCAACTGTATGTCTTGTCACCAAAATCCTGTAGAAATCCATAAATTTCACCCTCAGATGTTGGGAGCAACCGGTACTGGCGGTAGTGCAGACATCAATTGTAAAGGATGTCATGGAACTCATGAAGTTGTGAGCAAGAAATCTCCTAACTCAGAATTCCACTTTACAAAATCAACAGAGTTTTGTGGTAGATGCCATCCCAAAATCATGCAGGAACATCTAATATCAGAGCATTTTGTTGAGGTATCTCACGAAAATCCTAATGCTCCTACTTGTATTTATTGCCATTCAAAGCCAATTACTAAAAGACATTTGCTCGATAAAGTTCAATTAAAATTGAATCAGGAAAAGCTTTGTTTGGATTGTCACCTTAAGCACCCTGATAATAAAAGTAAATTTGCAAAAACCTTAGTTGATTATTCAAAAAGTGTTCACGGTATTGCGATTACAAGAGGTAACGCCAACGCTGCAGTTTGTGTTGACTGTCATGGTGCACACAGGCTCGAAAAAGCATCTGTTCCAACATCAAGTATTCACAAAAATAACGTTCATAACGTTTGTGGCAAATGTCATACAGACATTACAGGTGAATATATGAAAAGTATTCACGGACAAGGAGTAATGAAGGGATTCAAGGACTCCCCTACCTGTACTTTTTGTCATGGTGAACATAATATTTTGGCTGTTCCGGACGTACCTGAAGAAGCTTTTAAGATTTCAGGAATGAAGTTTAATGTAGTGATAAACAACAAAATGGTATTTTGCGTTACTTGCCATTCTGATAAAGAAATGATGAAGAGATATGATTTGACTACTATCGAAGAGTCTCACAAATGGATGCCAAATCAAGTGAAACACTGGGAGACTGTTAGATGTGTTGATTGCCATTCATCACACGAGCACCCCAGTCTAAATCATAATATCTTACCACGTTCCGAAACTGTCAAGCAATGCGAAGAATGCCACTCACAAAACTCAAAACTTATGTCGAAACTTTATGTGCACGAAAAACAACAATCAAGAATGAAATATGGCTTTGTAAACGGTACTCTTCTTAGTGATGCTTATGTTATCGGAACTACAAGAAATGTTTACCTTGATACATTAAGCATAATC
>JANJXE010000547.1 GCA_024709185.1 Paludibacter sp. | reverse complement strand
CACTTACACTCCACCATCGCTTACCTTATAACGGAATTTTTAAAAAAGCCCTGAAAATGGGTTTAAGATTGATATATGATAACGGGAAAAGTCCGGAAGTGGTTACTTCCGGACTTTTTTGTTCTGAATGACTGATTCAACACCATTTAAACAAGCATTTTCTCAAAAAATCCAACTACAATATTGTATTTTTGAATCCTAACAATTACATTTGCACTTTCAGGCTTGTTAACTTTTTAGTTTAATTTTTAAGAGCCCCCTTTTGGTATGAGAACATGTATCTTCAGAATTCCATTCAACATCCTGTTTTTTATTGGAGTACTGGTAGCAGGAAACGTAACCAGTGCAAATTATGCTATAAGGGGTACTTCTGAAATAACCGTGCTTGGGGGTCAGATTTCTGACACTTCCTTTTCGTTGGAAGCCTGGATTTGCCCCACCAAAGCTACAGCCCCTATTTTGGGTCATTACGCTTTAAACGATAATTTTGATGAGGCGTTTGGTCAATTGGCCTCCGTTTTCGGTTACAAACTGGAGATGATTGGAAATCTGTTGAAGTTTACTATTGCTGACGATGCAAATGATGGAGACGAAACTATTGTTACGGAATCCGTCACCGGCACTACGACGATTCCCCTGAATCGCTGGACACATGTAGCAGCGGTGTACGACAAGGTCGCTCAAACCATAAAAGTATTTGTTAATGGTAAAGTAGATGGAACAGCCCCGGCAATTTTGGGTTGTTCTACTTCTGGTGCTACAAATATGTATCTGGCACACATAACTAATGATTCCGGGTATTTTGATGGTTTTATGGATGAAGTACGCATGTGGAACCAGGTTAAAACAGCTTCAGATTTTAAACAAGGTATGTTTAAACCTTTGACGGGAAGTGAAGCCAACCTGAAAATTTACTTCGATATGGATGAGGGTACCGGTACAAGCTGCGAATACCTTTCAGATGGATCTACTCTCTCAGCAACAGTATCCTCCTCCAATTGGGCTGCCTCGGGCGCCTTTTCCGGTCCACGGAATGCACTTGAATTTGATGGCATTGATGACTACATAACAATGTCTCCCATGCCTTCCTACACCAATTCAGCGATTACTATCGAAGCCTGGATTAAAACCAGCTCTTCACTCCCTGAACGTGAAATCTGTTCCTGGAGTAACAATTCGCAGAACAACGTAGTGGAATTCAGAGTGAGCGAAGGAAAATTTCAATTTGGAATTGATGCGGGAGGTTGGGTCAGCGTTATGAGTTCTGCAAATGTAAATACCAACGAATGGACGCATGTGGCAGCTGTTAAAAACGGAAACACAGTCACCCTGTATATCAACGGGAAACAAGATGCATCAGGAACTGTAGACCGGTCTCCAACTGTGAACCAATTTCATATAGGTGCCCTAAAGCAGTATGGAATTACAAGAAGCTATTATTTTCCGGGCTTTGTTGATGAAGTCCGTATATGGAACGTTGTCCGTAGCCAGGCCGATATCCAATCGACCATGATGCAACAAATTGCTTACAATGAAACCGGCTTGGTTGCCTGCTACCGAATGGATGAAACGGACGGAACCTCCGTGTATGATATTACTTCAAATGCCTGCCACGGAACTATGACTAATATGGATGCCG
>JANJXE010000052.1 GCA_024709185.1 Paludibacter sp. | reverse complement strand
AAACAGGCTGGGATAGCTATTTACCCGGTGAAGGAATGTTGATCTGGCATATTGATTACAACCAGACTGCCTGGGACGAAAATACGCCCAATAATTATACCGGCACTACGCAGACAGCATCGAGCCACATGCGTATTTACCTGCAACCCTTAAGCGGAAATACAAACACTCCCGGTGCTGCATTTTCTTCAGGTTCGTTTTATCCAACAACCTGGACTGGAACGAGCATCAACCGCCCGGTAACCAATATTACTAAGCAACAGGACAGTATGACGTTTACTGTAATGGGGGGCCCTTCTCAGGCAGTGCCGTATATAAGTGTGGGAGAAATTTACGATGTAATTCAGTTTAAACCGGCACTTATTGAAACACAACAGCAGAAACTACTTAATTTTAAAACTTCAGATGTAAGTGGTGCTATCACCCTGAGTATTTCCGGCACGCATGCAACTCAGTTCCAGGTGTCGTCCGGCTCCATTAATTCGATTGACTCAGGAGCAGCAGGCGGAAAGGTAATTACTGTACTCTATAAGCCCACAACAGCCGGGAATCATACTGCAACTTTAACGATTCAAAACAACGGAAACCTGCCCGAACGAACTATTGAACTTCGGGGAAGTGCGATAGAGTAAGTCCGGTTATAATTTAGTCCCAAAAGCCAGGTCTCCGGCATCACCGAGACCTGGTACTATGTACGAATGATCGTTAAGTGTGGGATCAATAGCCGCTGTCCATAAACTTACATTACTACCTTTAAAATGCTCGGATAGATAATCGACAGCCTGTTGACTACTAATCACCGATGCAATATAAACTTTTGCTGGTTTTCCCTTCGTGAGCAATGCGCCGTGTGCCAGTTCGAGTGAGGCTCCGGTTGCTAACATGGGATCAGTAATGATAAGGGTTTTGCCGGTTATATCAGGGGAAGCAATGTATTCGATGAAAATTTCAAACTTGAGAGCGTCTTTGTACTTACGGTAAGCAGATACAAACGCATTTTCAGCACGATCGAAATAACTCAGAAATCCCTGGTGAAAAGGAAGTCCGGCTCTTAGAATTGTAGAAATAACTACTTTATCAGCTATTACATTTACAGGTGCTATACCCAGCGGTGTTGTAACTTCTTCGGAAGTATAATGCATGGTTTTGCTGATTTCATAGGCTATGATTTCTCCGATCCGCTCCAGGTTTCGGCGAAAACGAATGGGATCGCCCTGAATTTGAACGGAACGAATTTCTTTAATAAACTGGTTAAGAACTGAGTTGTTCTCTGATAAATTGATGACTTCCATATCGTTATTTAAGATGTGATGCTTTTAATCCTTTAATTACGGCATTCGAAAAACCGTTAGCTTCCATTTCGTTTAATCCACATATTGTGATTCCACCTGGTGTTGTCACCTTATCAATCTCAACTTCAGGATGTGAACCCGTAGCCTCCAGCAATTCTACTGCTCCCCGGAGTGTTTGCAACACAACATTTTTTGCAATGCCAGGAGTAATTCCCATTTCGACTCCACCTTCCATTGCCGCGCGAATATAGCGCATGGCATAAGCAATGCCACAGGAGGAAAGCGATGTAAAGGCACCCTGCTGACTTTCAGGGACTAAAAAAACCTTTCCTAATTCACTGAAAATATTTGTAATAAGTGCTTCCTGCTCAGTTGTGGCATGACTCGAAGATAGCACACATACACTTTGCATAACTTCGATGGCTGTGTTGGGTATAAGCCGGAATAACACCGCTTTATCGCTAAACAGCTTTTCAAGGGTGAAAAAATCGATACCTGCAGCGATGGAAACAATCACTTGCCTGTCATAATTCAGCAAATTTCCAATATTTTCAGCAACAGTGGATATCAACCAGGGTTTCACGGCAAGAATAACAATATCGGCGTTTTGTACGGCTTGTGCATTTGAGGAAGTTGTAGTAATAGCCGAATCCAGTTCTTTCAATTGATGCAGGATGGTATCATTAATATCACTAACGGTAATCTGACTGGCCTTGATAAGGCTTCCCTGAATCAGTCCTCTTACAATCGCTCCTCCCATATTACCTCCACCGATAACGGCCAGGCGTATTGATTTTGTGTTCATGAATTGTATAAATTTGAGCAAAGATACGTAAAGTTTGAAAAAGCTAAAAATTAAATCGTATTCCGGCAACGAGCCCCCATCGGCTTACTCCCGGCTTATCACGATCGGTGATACGCCAAACCGACTGCAACGACCCAACTTTGAATATATTCGACAAGCCAACTCCCAGCTCTGTATAGGGTTTCGATGAATAAGTTAGTGTTGGAGGTAAATCGTATAGTGTTGTGCGCTGTGGATTTAACCCTCCATAAATTGCCTTAAATGTAAACAGTTCGCGAAGATTTAAATTTTTAACTAGTGGTATATAATTCAGGATGATACCATTGAACATTAACTCGTGATGGGTTGAAATGTACTTATCGTAACTGTATTCCATGTATTCCATCAGGTTAAAATGTAATCGACGATGCAAGACGGCTCTTCCACTTCCCTGATTAAAATAAAGGTTATAGGGCACATCGCCCAGCAACCAACCAGCATCCACACTATACATCCACTGTCCTGTTGAAAACAACACCTTGTGTTTGTACTTCAGCAATAGTTTTGCATAATTCGTTGTTTTCCCATAGGGATTTGTAGTTCCTGCTTCAGCAATCAAATACAAAACCGGTCGTTCGTTTTGCACGTAAATTATATCCAGATGATATTAGTAAGTTAGTTCCCGTGATTAAAAACTGGTAACAAGTGTTAGCGATTGATGCAGATAATCGGGATCAGTTCCCGAAATCGATACAAAAGGAAGTTGATTGTTTTCAAAATAACGATTTGAACGAAAATGAAGACTAGTTTCGACATCATCATTCCAATCGTGGGATAAAGAAATGTTCCATTCCCGGCGTTTGTTGAGACGATCGGTGGATGTAAACGAGATAATCGTATTTGCAATATCCACATCGCCCGACAAAAGTGGATTTTCTTTGACCATATAGTCGTTGTATTCGTAGTCAGTTCGACGTATATCATCGGTATAACCGCCACGCAACACAGTTTTTCGCTTAAATGGCAGCTTAAGTCCGGTGAAAACTGAGTAATAATGTGATTTAGATGCCATTCCATAGCCCCAATACCCACCAAAAGTAAAATTAGGTGCAAACAGCTCATTTGTTCTCAGAGGAATGTTTAACCGCAACCCTTCCTGCTCAGTAAGACGTCCCAATTGGTACACCTTCCCCAGATCCAGTTTTCCAAGTTGAGCGTAACCTGTAATAACAATATCGGCAATCCACCTTGCAGTTTTCATCAGTGGAATATCGTTCAACTCAGCCAGTTTATATTCCAGTTCTTCTTTTTGAAATGCAGTTCCGGCAAATCCTTCGCCATTATAAATCGCTGAATCAGAGAGGGTAGTTGATACTTTTCTATACACATACAATTCCGGTACAAAGGTAGCACTATCCACCTGAACGGAATAATTTAAACCCAGTTTCAGTTCTGTCGATTTGGGAATCCAAACACTTCCCCGGGATGAAAACTGCTGATCTACCGATAATTCGTTAACATAGTTGATATTTGCCTGTCGGGGCAAAGTGGCTGAAATTTGTGTAATTGCCAACGTAGATGAATCAATATACATTTCCCCGTTAAAAGCAAGATTTTTCGGATTTTTTGTTCTGAAACGAACCAGATATTGCTTTCCTTCTTTACCGGATATGCTGTCTATGAGGTAATACCTGTAAAACGCATTCCCAGCTGATGAAAGGGGGCTGATAACGTTTCTGCCAAACATCATCAGATTGTTGTTGTAAAAATTGAGTTCAGTCTTTAAACTTCCTGAGAGCTTTTCCATCAGTATCATCAGATTCTCAGGACTGGCCAAGGTTGAACGGTTGAGTGTATTCTGTACTTTTCTGCCTTTGTGATAATACCCTTCCTGTGCCATATACAGCGGAATAAAAAGAGAAGAATCCCGTTCATCAATCATTCCGGAAATCCATTTCTCAAATCTCCCGGAAATGTAAGTTTTTCCTGAAGGCATCAGGATCAACTCCTCTTCCTGCGATTGCAGTGTCAGGCTTGTATTGTGGATATCGTTGGAAGCTGCAGCTTCACGCACCTTTTTCATCAACAATGTAGCAGGATTCACACCCGGAAATACCAATAATTCCTGCAAAGCCCTGATATCCTCACGCAGGTAAACAGTGATACTTACCGGTTCGCCGGGTCGTATCGTTATCACTTGATTTTTATATCCAATACTTGAAAAAACCAATTTATTTTCCTGTCCAAGGTTTCGAAGTATATAGAAACCCTCCTCATCGGTTTTAGTGCCTGTTTGTGTACCTTCGAAATACACATTCACCGCAGGAAGGGGTGATTTATCCATGGAGCTGTACACATACCCCACTACTACCGTTTCACCGGCCAATGAGAACCGAAAAGCGATAAACAGGAATAGTGTTACAACGAGGGATGTTCTCATGAGTGTAGTAACGGATGAAATTCGGCAATCGTTTTTTTCAGAAAATGAATATCAATGTGGGTATATATTTCTGTTGTTGTTATCGATTCGTGACCCAGCAATTGCTGAATCGCCCGAAGATTGGCTCCGTTTTCGAGCAAATGTGTTGCAAAAGAGTGTCGCAGGGTATGCGGACTCACCGTTTTACGAATTCCGGCTTCAACTGCAAGCTGCTTGATAATCGTAAAAATCATCGCCCGGGTTAATTGACTTCCATGGCGATTTAAAAAAACGTAATCTTCGTGACCTTTATCAACCTTAAGTTGATTGCGATCGAGAAACCAAAGCTTCAACTCATGGAGAGCTTTATCCGAAACAGGCACCAGTCGCTGTTTGCTCCCCTTTCCTTCCACCATCATATACCCTTCTTCAGGATACAGATTGGAGAGTTTAAGATTCACCAGCTCCGAAACCCGCAAACCTGATCCGTATAGCATCTCGACTATTGCTTTATTGCGTTGCCCTTCTGGTTTTGACAAATCGATGGTAGCCACCATTGCGTCAATTTCGTGTACCGTAAGCACTTCCGGAAGGTGCAGACCAATTTTGGGTGATCCGATCAAATCAGTTGGATCATCCTGTCGCAAATCACGGTAAATCAGAAAGCGATAGAACGACTTTATCCCCGATAAAATGCGGGCTTGTGTGCGTGGATGAATACCCAAAGAGCCGATTTCAACGAAAAAATCGCTTAAATGTTCGCGTTGTACCTCTAGGGGCTGTATATGTGCTTCGGCAAGGTAGGAAAACAACTTATTTAGATCACGGCGATAGGCCGAAACCGAATTTTCCGACAAGCCTTTTTCGACTTTCAGATAATAGTAATACTCCCTTACGATGCTATCCATTATTAGCTAAGTAACCCTAAGTTATTAGTTTGCAAAGATACAAAATAATCGACCTTCGTAAAATTCTGATCTTATCTTTGAGAATTTTCACACTTAAATTAATATCTTTGTGTGATTTTTTAATCATCAACATTTATATAACATCCTATATGAGACATCTTTTAGTACTTTGTGTTCTTGTAGTAACGCTGAACATAGCAGCTCAAAACTCAGGCATTCAGTTTCACAACGATACAATTTTCGGGAATGTGCTGGCAAAAGCTAAAGCAGAAAACAAACTAATCTTTATTGATTGTTACGCCGTTTGGTGCGGACCCTGTAAGTTTATGGATGCCAATATTTTCCCCGACAAGGAAGTAGGCGATTTTCACAACCAAAACTTCATCAACCTGAAATACGACATGGAGCAACCGTATGGGATGAAGATTCGCAAGCAATATGGCATAAAGGCCTATCCTTCGTACCTTTACCTGGAATACGTGACCGAGCGCGCCTACGACAACCCCAA
>JANJXE010000050.1 GCA_024709185.1 Paludibacter sp. | reverse complement strand
GCTTTATTTTTTTTGCATGGTTTGTATCCGATTTTGCGGCTGCTTGGCTTGTTGATGGTCAGCTCATTCCTCAGAAACTCCTCTTGGGTCTTGTTTTTCTGACTGGCAGATATGTGTTGGCGTATTACGCTTCACTCACTAATTACAAAGCGGGTAACAGGGTTGTAGCCGGAATTAAAAAAATGCTGTATCCGCGATTGCTCACCAATAACCGTATCGATTCGGTTACCGGGACGCTTTTAGTAACCCGCGTGAGCGATGATTTAAGACCTTTTTATTCGTTTTTCCTTCCCTATGCAATTGCTTCAGTGCTTGTGAGTTTACTGCTGCTGATAGTGAGTTTCTGGTTCGAAAAATGGGTGGGAGTTGTATTACTTGTCTCTCTGATTATTATTCCTGTACAAATGATTATCATTGGTATCGGAGCCGAACACCTGCACAAAAAACACATCGATTTGTTTGTCCGGTATTCGGAAGTATTTTTCAACCGCCTGAATACCATCGCCGAAATTATAAACCTGAATAATTTTAAAACCCAATACCGTTTTTTGGATGATAAAAGCAGGGAGCTCAACAATGCAACGACCAATGTGATGCAGGTAGCCATCCTTTCATCTGCCGTGCTCGAATTGTTTGTGAGTATTAGTATTGCAGCTATTGCGGTGTACACGGGTATGAGTTTGCTCGGGTTTATGTCGGGACCCAATTACGGTAAAGGATACGATTTCCACACCGCCTTGTTTTTGCTCACCCTGGCTCCCTATTTCTTTTTCTACCTGCGCAAGTTTGTAAGTGCCTACCACGACCGCAACAAGGCGCTTGCTTCTGCTAAGTTACTAATGCCGGTACTGAACGAAGAAATGGTAACCACCCCCATCGATGCTTCAGAAAAACTTCAATCCATAGAGATTCGAAATCTGAACTTTTCCTATCCTGATACACCTGTCAAAGTGCTTCATAATATTCAGCTTACCCTTCCGGCAAAAGGATTGGTTTTAGTGAAAGGAATTTCAGGTTCCGGAAAATCGACCTTGTTGAAAATCCTGGCAGGAAGTCTGAAAGTGGATGAAGGTATGCTAATGGTCAATAAACACGATACAGCCTGGTCGGAGCAGTGGTTGAGGGTAAACTCATCGTACATGAATCAATTTCCGTTTATTTTTGATGGCAGTTTGCAGTACAATGTGTTTTTGGAAAATACAACGGATCAATATCCTGAATTTTTGGATAAGCTTTTAGCGAAGAAGGAAAAGGGCTGGGAAACGGAGCTGACTCACAACGGGAAACAACTGTCGGGAGGTGAGAAACAGCTGGTTACCCTGGCACGGATGATGCTACATCCCCGCCCGGTGGCTGTTCTCGACGAACCCACTGCCAATCTCGATGCAGCAACCGTTGCTGTTATCCTGGAGCAAATAGAAAAAATGGCATCGGAACGGTTGGTTATCGTAGCGTCTCACGAGGATCGTTTTGATACCCTTGCAACTTCTGTCCTTAATTTAAACTGGGGAGAACAAATGCAGTATGAGTAAATTTATTGTACAACAGATTCTTCGTTCATTAGCCGGAAAATGGTCTCGCGGAGCAGTGCTGGTGCTGTTTTGGACTGTAGCGTTTATCGCACTTCCTGCCATCTCAGGTTGGTTTCTGGCCAAGAGCAGCCTTGTGTTTCTAACAGCCAGCATCGGTTTCTCGTACCTTGTACCTTCGGCGATAGTGAGGTTACTCACCATCCTGCGTACTGCTACCCGCTATTTTGAGCGGTTGGAAAATCATAAAACCACCCTGGAGGCTCAAAGTCGTTTGCAACTGAAAATATTCAGCTCAGTGGCCCGTTTTCCGTATTTCAAAAAACAGATTAAAAACAATTCAGCCATTCTCGAAAACACTACCTATGGTATCGATCTGATTTTAAATCATATCTTGCTGTGGATTATGCCTTTCGCTGCCCTGTTGATTTCAGTGATGCTGTATGGTGGATTCCTGCTCGTATTTTCTCAGGAAATTGCGATAGGATTTTTGATTTCATCAGCCTTGCTGCTGTTTGTGATTCCTCAGTTTATTTTTCTTAGAAACCGAAAATTGTATGCTGAACTGAAACTCCTTCGCGAAGAGAATAATCAAACCCTGATTCAGAGTTACAGGGGTAGAATTGAAATTACCAAGTACCAACTGGAAGAAAAAGCCTATCATCAGCAGGAAGAATCGCGTTCGCAACTCGAGCTTCTGGAGAGCAAATTACAGAAAAACTCGTTTACACTGCAACTTCTGGCGGGGATAGGATTTAGTTTTGTTGCCGCAATTCTCTTTTGGAGCTCGGGTCAATCAGAAATTACAGCCCCGTTGGCTATCGGTATTTTCTTCGGAATAATGGCTCAGGCCGAGTTGGCTGAAATGCTTTTTGCCGGCAAATCGGAACGCAGTTCGGTGGCGCATCAGGAAAAAGATATTGAAGCATTGATACTGGAAGGTGGGCACGAAGAGGAAAACGCACAGATCGTGTCGTCGCTCGAACAAATAAGTCTGATTAATTTTAGTGCACAGATTCCGGAGACTATGGTGATAACCGAGCCTTTAACGCTTGAAATTAAAAAGGGAGAATGGGTTGCTGTATATGGAGAAACCGGTCGTGGAAAGACAACTTTACTCAATAGTTTGTTTTACCCCGAATACCACAGAAGTGGAACATTGACCTGGAACAATCTCATTGATTTAAAAAGTCTACCCGTCCCTCAGTGTATTTATGTTACACAAAAAGCCTATTTATTAACCGGAACTTTGCGCGAAAATTTTGAAGGATATTCCGATGAAGAAATCCTGCGGGTATTGGAGGAAGTGGATCTGAAAAGTTGGTTTTCAGCGCTTCCCGATGGACTGGACACCTGGTTAGGAGAGAATGGTGAAACCCTGAGCGGCGGTCAGCGCAAAAAACTGCTGTTAGCTCAGGCTTTACTAAAAAATTCAGAGTTGCTGGTGGTGGACGAACCCACTGCCGGAATCAGTACCGACAATGCCATTGCCATCTTCCGGAATATCAAAAGAAATTACCCCGGAATTACTGTGTTGATGGCTACGCACCTGAAAGAGATGGAGGTTAAGGTGGACAAGGTTGTGAGAATTTGAAATTTGTGAGTATGAGTGGTTAAACGTAAGGTCGCAAATTTCGACCTCAAGTTCGGGCGGTATGCGTTATAAACCTTTTGCTTTTGCCGAACAGATAATAGTATTACAAATTAACAATATAGTGCATCGACTATGTTGTATTTGCAATTACTTTTGTTGCTGATAAATCAGTTCGTATCATGAGAAAAATCATAATTGCCTGCCTGTGCATATTTTTTGGACTAAGAATAAGTGCTCAGACGCCGGCTCAAAAAGAGGCAGTTGCTGCACAAAAACAACAATTGAAGTTTGATCATGCAACGGCTCCGGTTGTACAGGAACGCTTCAATAATTCCGGGATGCAACACCAGCATCCGAGGCAATTTGCATCACAAGCCGATATCGACAGGGCTAAAAAGCTTATTATAAGCGGCGATCCCCTGATGACGAAAGCCTGGGAGCGGATAAAAAAGCAGGCCGATGAGAATCTTACAAAACCTTTTGTTAATGGTGAGCTTGATGAAGCTAAACTGCGGGTAAAGGGAACACATGCCAACGCCGTTTTATTGCCTCCGTTGGTTATCGCCTACTGGATGACGGGCGAACAAAAGTATGCTAAACGTGCTTTTGAGGTTTTTGCCGATATGGCCACCTGGCCTGATTGGGGCACACTGACTGAGCCTCCCTACACCGACCGGCATTATCTCGATACAGGCATTGCTGCTTTTGTGTCGGCCCATATTTACGATGGACTGTACCACTGGATGTCGCCCGAACAACGGGATTTTGTGTATCAAACCACTCAGAAATATATTTTTACTCCGACCCTGGCGCAGTATAAAAACGAAGCTAAACGCACCTGGCAATGGAATAAAGCGCATAACAACTGGAACGGTATCTGCAATGGAAATATTGCCGTAGCTGCACTGTGCATGTTCGAGCGCGACCCGCAAACCATGAGCTGGCTGGTGGCTACAGCGGCTAACGATATGCAGCTGTTTATCCGTGAATTTGAACCCGACGGGCAAAGTGAGGAAGGTTTGATGTACTGGGGCTATGGACTAATGTACACGCTGCCGGCACTCGATTGTTTGCAGCGTAACCTGGGTACCACTTTTGGACTGGCCGAAACACCGGGCATGCGCAAAACCGGCTATTTTCCTGTTTATTCTACCGGAACTGTAACGTCCATCAATATCGGCGATGATCCGCTGAAAACCAGCAAGGCTAAAAGCTTTTTCTGGCCTGCAAAACAGTTTAAGGATGCTTCCTTAGCCAGGTTGCAGTACGATATGGTAATGGCTGCCGCAGGCGACATGCCCTGGTTCGATTTCTTTTACTACGACCCCGAACTGGTACAAAAGGGCAGCAAAATTGAAGTGCCGCTTGATCATTCGGTATATGGACTCGAACTCTACTCGATGCGCGAAAACTGGACCGACCCCGATGCCTTTTATGTTTCGGTCCACGGTGGATATAACTCGGCGAGTCACGGTCATTTGGATGCGGGCACTTTTTACGTACAGGCCCTGGGTGAAGTCTGGGCGTATGGAAATCTGGGACGCGACGACTATACTTTCCCGGGTTATTTTTCGAAACGCACTTTCCCTGAATATAACGATTCGGCCTATGCTCAAAAGGAGCCTGGAAGGTGGCATTTTTACAGGATGCGAGCCGAGGGCAAGAACTGCCTGGTGTTTAATCCGTCGACCCGACCCGATCAGGATGAAAAAGGGACTGCTAAGGTAATCAGACAGGCCTCAACTGCTGATGCAGGTTATTACATCCTTGATCTCGGAGAAGTATATAGCAGAGATGTAACCCATTATGAGCGAGGTGTTAAACTCGACCGCAAAAAGCAGATTATTACGATTCAGGATGAATTTACAGCCCGCGATAAATCCACAATCTGGTGGAGCATGCATACACAGGCTGACATTCGATTATCGAAAGATGGCAAAACAGCTATGCTCGCCCAAAACAACAAACAGCTGATGGTCAGACTGTCGGGTGCCGGGAAAGCCCGCTTCAGTGTGATGCCTGCCAGCTATTTGCCGGGCGTGGAACTACCCATGACCACCAACAGCGAAAATACCGGGTTCATAAAGCTGTGCATCCGCATGGATACTACCGATAAAGCAGCCTTTATGGTGGAAATAATGCCCATGCAGGCAAAGGGAAAACCGTTTAAAAAACTACGCAAATGGTAAAAAACAGATTAAAAAGTGTTCAGTTAAAACATTCAATCAGCATGCAATTGTTGTTTTGCCTGCTCTTATCAGCTGCTTTAGTCAATGCGCAACCACAACAAAAAATCGTTACTATACGCATTTCCCCCGACCGTGCCGATTGGACTTACAAAGTAGGAGAGAAGCCTGAATTTCAGATTGATGTGCAAAAGAGCAATGTAAATCTGCAAAACGTAAAAATCAGCTATGAATACGGGAAAGAAACACTGGTTCCCTTAAAAAAAGAAACACTGGTACTGAAAGATGGCTCTGTGCGTATCCGTTCTTTAACTCTTACCGAACCGGGATTTTTACGACTGAAGGTACAGGCAGAAATCGAAGGAAGGATATGGGAAGAATATTGTACGGCTGCTTTCGAACCGGAGAAAATTCGTCCGACCGTGGAAATGCCGACCGATTTCGATGCATTCTGGCAAAAAGCCCTGGATGAAAATGCACAGATCCCCCCGGAACCAAAAATGGAGTTGCATCCCGACCGAAGCACTGACAAGGTCGATGTGTATCATGTTAGTTTTCAGAGCTATCGCAAAGGTTCACGAATTTATGGCTGGCTGGCCATGCCCAAAGCAGCCGGAAAGTATCCTGCAATTTTGAGGGTACCCGGTGCAGGCGTATGGAAAAACGGGCCGGATATCAGTAATGCTGAAAAGGGCATTATCGTTTTGTCGATCGGCATTCATGGC
>JANJXE010000395.1 GCA_024709185.1 Paludibacter sp. | reverse complement strand
GTATCATTCCAACGTTGAGGATGAACATTCAGCATTGCTTTATCCGGGAACGCACCTTCATGGATAGCTGAAATGATATCCGGGGTTGAACGATAATGCAATTGAAGAAAACCAGGATTCGTGACCGGATTATCCTTTGTTGCCTTATCACGCACATTAAACCGGTCTCCGTCCCAGCGGCGCCCCGTATCCGTCAGGTAAAACACCCGGTTAAAATCGAGATCAAAATACGGCTCCCCGACAATACCCAATTGCCGGTAGTCGTAGTGTTTCCAGATTTCGCGGTTATCGTATGGCGAAAGCGGACTCCCATGCATGCTAATCGTGTTGATTTCAGCGATATCCCTGAAAATCTCCAGCTGCTGGCAAAACTCCCGGTAAGCCTTTTCCACATTCCCTTTTTGACTATCCATTGTTTCGTAGTGAAAACCGATTTCATGCCCCATGGCTGCAATGGCTTTGATAATTTCCTCATCGAAACTCTGCTTCACCATTCGGAAATAATAGGTACCCCTGATGTTGTGCTCCGCATGGAGCCGGGCCATTCGTAACGAATTTACAGGCCGGTCGTCGACATCATGCCGCAGCACCACCCATTTTTCATCTTTTGTTTGACCGGCAACATATTGGTGAAAGGTAACAAAAGAATAGCCCCGTGATTGCAGGGCTGTAAGAAGATGTTGGTAAGTGGAAAGGGTAAAATCCCGCATAGGCTTTTAAACTAATCCCCGACCGGCTAATTTATACCAGCTCCAGATCAAAATTATAACGCCAAGTACAAGAAGATAAGGCAGGTAGAAGCGTTTAAACTTAGGAGACATATTCACCACTCCCACGGCAGCCAAAATAAGCAACAGCGGAAGCACCGGCAGGTGAAAGCGTTCAGAGTGAGCAAAAGCACTAAAGGCAATTACCGCCAGGTATCCAAAGGTAAACGATAGGATGAGTAAATGATCGCGTAGTTTTTTATTCCGAAAGAGGTAGAAAAGCGAGAAAAAAACAAAAAAAGCCAAAACGTTTTTCACGTAATAACCACCGTGAAGAAGCATTTGATTTTGTTGTGTTTCCACATTTACCATGGTTGGAAAAGGTATAACGAAAATGGCAGGGGCCAGGTAGGAAGAGGAAGCATAGCGGGCAAAAACATTACCGCTTCGACTGACACTTCGAGCTTCATAAGAAGTTGATTGATTGGTTTTACGACTTTCCCAAACCTCCTCAATTTCACTCGAAATACGACCTCCAGCGAAATAAGCGATTGCAATTACCACCCACAAGATAAAAAATCCTCTATTCGCCGCTTTTGACACCCGTTTTGTGGATAAAGTCAGAGCGGTTAGCACTGAAAACAAAGCTGTAACACCCAATACCGTTCGAAATGTAAAGAGCAAAGCTGCTAACACAATTACCAAAATTAATTTGGGGATATTTACCGACCCCGATCGCATCAAACTATCTGCTCTTTCCAGAAAAAAGACTGTCAGAAAAACCATTTCCACTTCTTTGAGATGTAAGCCGTTGTAGTAAATCAAATTCGGCATCAGCATGGCAAACACACCCGCAATTCGCCCTACATCTTCACCAAAGTTTCGTTCAGCCAGTCGATATACCAACACGGCCATGTAGGCAGACAAAACTGCCTTTATTAGACGGGGAATCATCACTTCAGTGCCAAAAATCTTGTACACAATAGTCAGATAAAAAGCATATCCGGCATCCGAAACACCACCGCCGCTTATCGCTACCAGCGTTTGCCATGCTTTGTCGAAAGACATGTTTTTTAGCCATATGGCACTTGAATGGTACCCATAGGAATCACCAGCAGAAAATTCAAACGGTTTTCCTGTCATCTGCGTATACATGATATAGCTTACAATTACCCAAACGACTCTCAGCATCAATCCATAGACGAACAAATTCTTTTCAAAGCGTTTCGCTGAAACATCCGCCCATTTTCGGGTCAACAAATTTGCAGCAGCAAAGAAACCGATTACTTCGATGGAGCCCATTAAGGCCCAATGCAGTGGAATCAATCTATTGATAAACAGAACTGATACCATCAACAAGGTGCCAAAGTAGAAGTAAATAGCTTTGGAGCTGTAATATTTTGAAAGGTAAAAATCCATTCTATTTTAATTTCCCTGAATAACTGTGTTTATAAATTACTTATGGTGAACGCTATCAATCAAATTAGCAAAACAAAATAAACGATTATCAACTGATGTGCTTTATTAAACGTATAGAATATAGTTAGCAATTAATTCATTAGGATTACCTGTGAGCTTATAATATTCAGTTCTCTTGTTTTGCCAGTTAATTTTTTGACCCGAAGATTTTAATTGATCAATAACTGGAAATATATTTTCCGTATTGTGTACATTAATGAGCATTTGATAGTTTGTCTCAAGCATTTTAAAATTCGACATATCGTTTCTTCCTACAAACGAATTACATCGTATAGACGGAGTACCCAATAAGGCTGCTTCAGTTGCCATAGTCTGAGAATCACCAATATACAATTCAGCACCAGCAAGAATATGGTGGATTGCAGAT
>JANJXE010000385.1 GCA_024709185.1 Paludibacter sp. | reverse complement strand
GAAGGAGCTAAAGTAGTTTGTGAAGTGTTATCGCACGTTCGTGGTGAAAAGGTTATTGTTTTCCACAAAAAACGTCGTAAAGGGTATCGTAAACGCAACGGTCACCGTCAGAACTTCACCGAATTGAAGATTAAAGAAATTGTAGCGTAATTAACCGGTAAAAATTAGAAGAAAATGGCACATAAGAAAGGAGTTGGTAGCTCGAAGAACGGTCGCGAATCGGAAAGTAAGCGACTCGGAGTAAAGATTTACGGCGGTCAGTTTGCTAAAGCCGGTAATATCATCGTACGTCAGCGTGGTACTGTTCATCATGCGGGTGAAAACATGGGTCTTGGTAAAGATCACACCTTGTTTGCACTGGTGGATGGAATCGTTGAATTCAGAAAGAAAAAAGACAACAAGTCATACGTTTCTGTACGTCCGCTGGCAGAAGCTAACTAAGCATAGTTTCTCTGTTCATACAAAATTCTCCTGTTGTTTTACCGTAGTGTAAAATACGGGAGAGTTTTTTTTAATGATAAATGATGAATGATAAATGATTAATAATAAGGAATACAGGTGTTAACATTAAAGTATATCACAGAGAATCCTCAGGAAGTGGTTGCCCGCCTGGCAAAAAAACACTTCAAAGCGGATGAAATCATCGCTCAGGTTATTGAGTTGGATACCCGTCGTAAGCAGACACAAACAACTGCCGATCAGGCGCTGGCTCAGTCGAATGCCTTGTCGAAGGAAATCGGGAAGCTATTTCAACAAGGTAAATCTGCTGAAGCAAATGCAGCAAAAGAACAAACCACTGAATTGAAGAAATCGATTCAGGAGCTAACCGATTTACAGGCTTCATTAGAGCAACAACTCAACGATTTGCTGGTTCAGATTCCCAATCTACCTCACTCGTCGGTACCCGAAGGTCGTCATGCCGAAGATAATGTGGTGGAACGATCGGGTGGGGAAGTTCCTCAGCTTCCTGCCGATGCTATGCCTCACTGGGATTTGGCAAAAAAATACGATTTGATTGATTTTGAGCTGGGTGTGAAAATTTCCGGTGCAGGTTTTCCTGTGTATAAAGGAAAAGGGGCCCGTTTGCAGCGTGCACTCATCAACTTCTTCCTCGACAATGCCCGTGAAGCCGGCTACCTGGAAGTGCAACCGCCTTATGTTGTAAATGCTGCTTCGGGCTATGGTACCGGACAGTTGCCCGATAAGGAAGGACAAATGTACCACGCCACGCTCGACGATTTGTATCTGATTCCTACGGCTGAAGTACCGGTGACTAATATCTACCGCGATGTGATTCTCAATGAATCGGAATTGCCGATCAAAAATACAGCCTATTCAGCCTGTTTCCGTCGTGAAGCTGGTTCGTATGGTAAGGATGTACGGGGATTAAACCGCCTGCATCAGTTTGATAAGGTGGAAATTGTGCAGATTCAACATCCAGAGAAGTCGTACGAATCGCTTACTGAAATGGTAAATTACGTGCAGACTTTAGTGGAAAAACTGGAATTGCCCTGGCGGATTCTTCGCCTGTGTGGTGGCGATATGAGTTTTACGTCGGCACTAACCTTTGATTTTGAAGTGTACTCGGCTGCTCAGAAACGCTGGCTGGAAGTGAGCTCTGTTTCCAATTTTGAGAACTACCAGGCTAACCGTCTCAAATGCCGTTTTAAAGGAAACGATAAAAAAACGCAGCTTTGTCACACACTTAATGGTAGTGCACTGGCTCTTCCCCGCATTGTCGCAGCATTGCTCGAAAATCATCAGACACCGGATGGCATTCGAATTCCGGAAGCTCTCGTACCCTACACAGGATTTAGCAGGATTAATTAGAATTTGGATTGATTCCGGTTTAGAAAAAAATACATCAACACAAAAAGCACAAAGATAGTAAGTTAGCTATGCTACTTGCTCATTTTTGTGCTTTTTGTGTATAAAAAAACAGCTACTATCTTGTAGTAAAACAAAAAATATAGTACATTTGCCCTCAAATTGCAATCTCTACATTACAAAATGAGTCAACTAATCGAACATTCCGGAATTGTACGAAATGTAAATGGAAAACACATTCAGGTTCAAATTGTTCAACTTTCTGCCTGCAGTTCCTGTCATGCGAAAGGCGCCTGTTCGGCTGCCGATATGGATGAAAAGCTGATTGATGTGGAGACTGACAACCTCGATTATAAGGTTGGAGATTCGGTTATTTTGTATGGACAAAGCTCAATGGGCTTGTTTGCAGTACTGCTTGCTTTTGTAATTCCCTTTTTGCTTATTCTGCTTACTTTATTGATTATCAACAACTATACCGACAATGAATCCCTTTCCGGAAGCATTGCGTTGGGAACTTTGGTACCGTATTTTTTGATTTTATCCCGTTTCAATACTAAATTAAAATCACGACTTAAATTTCAGGCAAAAAAGCTGACCGCTTAAGTATTTTATTTAAGAATTTTTATGATAACCATGAGCATAGTACTTATTTCTTTAATCACCCTGGGTGTTATCGGTGCCGTTGCATCGATTATTCTTTTTGTTGTTGCCAAAAAATTTCATGTGTTTGAGGATCCCCGTATCGACGAAGTCGAAGCTGCATTACCTGCTGCCAACTGCGGAGGTTGCGGTTTTCCCGGATGCCGTGGTTTTGCCGACGCCTGTGTGAAGTCGGATGAGCTGGGCGATTTGTTTTGTCCGGTTGGAGGCAACGATACCATGTCGAAGGTAGCTCTTATTTTAGGTAAAACAGCAGTAGCTCAGGCTCCGAAAGTGGCTGTTGTACGCTGCGATGGAACTTGTGAGCATCGTCCCCGCTACAACGAATACGATGGCGTAAAACATTGTTTTATCGCTCACAATCTGTACAGTGGCGAAACCAATTGCTCGTGGGGCTGTCTGGGCTTTGGCGATTGCGAATTGTCCTGTGAATTTGATGCCATCAAGGTGAATCCTGTAACAATGATTCCCGAAGTGGATGATGATAAATGTACAGCTTGTGGCGCCTGTGTGAAAGCCTGCCCTAAACTCTTGATTGAGCTTCGTAAAAAGGGTCCGAAAAGCAGACGTATCTATGTGGGTTGCCGCAACGAAGATAAGGGACATATCACAAAGAAAGCCTGTGATGTAGGTTGTATTGGTTGTGCCAAGTGCTTCAAGGTGTGTCCTCACGAAGCCATAACAGTTGAAAATAATCTGGCATTTATCAACGACGAGCATTGTAAACTGTGTCGTAAATGTGTGGAAGTATGTCCAACCAATGCCATCAAGGAAATTAATTTCCCGCCACGCAAGGTTAAAACGGAAGCCGTACTGAATGATTAATGTTTAATGATAAATGATTAATTGTTGCGGCTAACTGATAATTTAGAATTTAAGCCCAACTTTTTAAACAGTAAGCAGAACACATCAAAAAATCATTAAACGTAAATCATCCGGCATACCACCCATTAATCATTAATCATTACTAATTAAACATTAAAATATGAGGACTTTCAGAATCGGAGGGATTCACCCGGCAGAGAATAAGTTTGCTGCAGGGAAAAAAATTAAAACTGCCGCGATACCAAAGCAGGTAGTTATTCCGCTGGCTCATTATATTGGTACACCTGCCGACCCGATTGTTAAAAGGGGCGATGTTGTCATGGTGGGTCAAATGATAGGACAGGCCAGTGGCTTTATTTCAGCGAATGTACATTCGTCGGTTTCGGGAAAAGTGGTAAAGATGGATGTTCAACTGGATGCTTCAGGCTACAAACGTCCGGCTGTATTTATTGAAGTGGAAGGGGATGAGTGGCTCGAAACCATTGACCGTACACCGGATATAAAACGCGAGTGTACCCTTTCGAAGCAGGAAATTGTAGATAAAATTAAAGCAGCTGGTATCGTTGGTTTGGGAGGTGCTACCTTCCCTGCTCATGTGAAACTGATGCCACCTCCTGGAAAAAAGGCCGAAGTGTTGATTATCAATGCTGTGGAATGCGAATCGTACCTTACCTGCGACCATCAGCTGATGCTGGAGCATGCCGAAGAAATTCTCGTTGGTGTAACAATCCTGATGAAGGCACTTGAAGTGAATCGTGCAATCATTGGTATTGAAAATAATAAGAAAGACGCCATTCAGCTGTTCAAAAAGCTGGCTGTTAATTATAAAGGCATCGAAGTGGAAACACTAAAGGTGCAGTATCCACAGGGTGGTGAAAAGCAGCTCATTGATGCGCTGCTTCGCCGTCAGGTGCCGAGCGGAACGATACCGGTGGAAGTGGGTGCAGTGGTACAGAATGTAGCCACAACCTATGCCGTTTACGAAGCTGTTCAGAAGAATAAGCCCATGATCGAGCGTGTGATGACGATTACCGGTAAAGATGCTCCCAGTCCGGGCAACTACCGTGTACGTCTTGGCACCTACCTTTCCAGTGTGGTGGAAGAAGCCGGAGGCATCCCTGAAGGTACGGGGAAAATTGTAGGTGGTGGACCAATGATGGGCCGCTCGCTGATGAATTTAAACATTCCAATGGCAAAAGGTAGTTCAGGTGTGGTATTTATTCGGGAAGCGGAGTCGATTCGTAAGCCGGTAAAAAACTGTATTCGGTGTACCAAATGCGTAACCGTATGCCCAATGGGACTTGAACCATATTTGTTGATGGCTCAGAGCGAACGCAACATGTGGCCTGAGATGGAAACCAACCGTACAATGGACTGCATCGAATGTGGTAGTTGTAGTTATACCTGCCCATCGAACCGACCGCTTCTCGATTATATCCGTTTTGGAAAATCGACAGTCGGTGGAATTATACGAAGTAGAACCTCAAAATAAATACTGAGAATGGAAAAACTGATTATATCGCCTGCACCGCATATTCACAGCGGCGACTCCATCGCTAAAAATATGTATGGGGTGCTAATTGCGATGGTTCCCGCATTGCTGGCTTCGCTTTATTTCTTCGGACTGGGAGCCCTGATCGTAACACTCACTGCGGTTGCCGCTTGCGTGCTTTTCGAATTTTTGATTCAGAAATACATCCTGAAAAGTGAGATAACCATAATGGATGGTTCTGCCGCCATCACCGGCTTGTTGTTAGCTTTCAACCTACCTTCCAATCTTCCGGTCTGGATGATTATTATTGGTGCACTGGTGGCTATCGGGGTTGCAAAAATGAGTTTTGGTGGTTTGGGAAATAATCCTTTCAACCCCGCACTGGTTGGACGTGTGTTCCTGCTGATTTCGTTTCCGGTGGAGATGACTACCTGGCCGGTTGTTGATCCGTTGGCAACTACCTACCTTGATGCTGAAACCGGAGCCACTGTGCTGGGTATATTGAAAGAAGGATCTGCTTCACTGCCAGCCATCTCCGATATGATAATCGGAAATATCCCGGGTTCCATCGGTGAAGTATCGGCTATTGCGCTGCTTCTCGGACTTGTTTACATGCTCATTCGCAAAATTATTACCTGGCATATTCCGGTAAGTATTTTACTGACTGTTGCTGTATTTACAGGAATTCTCTACCTGGTTGATCCTCAAACATATGCTTCTCCGCTGGTGCATTTATTCTCAGGTGGATTGATGCTGGGTGCCATCTTTATGGCAACCGACTATGTGACATCGCCCATGACTTTCCGCGGGATGTGGATTTACGGAGTTGGAATTGGTTTGCTCACAGTAATCATTCGTACCTGGGGAGCCTACCCAGAGGGCGTTTCGTTCGCCATACTGATTATGAATGGATTCACCCCAATCATCAACTTCTATGTTAAACCCAAACGGTTTGGAGAAAAACCGAAAAAAGCATAATCTGAAGAAATGGCAAAGTTAGAATCTACATTTAAGAATATGGTGCTGGTGCTTACAGGCATCACCATTTTTGCCGCTGTGGCGCTTGGTTCGGTCTATTCACTTACCAAAGAGCCCATTGCAGCTTCGAAAAAAGCAAAGCAGGAAAATGCAATTAAAGAGGTACTTCCTGAATACGATCGTCTCGAAGCTGAAGAATTGATAACCCTCGACGGTTTTGAGACTCCTTTTGCATTGTATAAGGCCTATAAAGGAGATACCTTTGTTGGAGCTGCTGTCCAGTCCTATTCCGGCAACGGATTCAGTGGCGAGATTAAGGTAATGGTAGGCTTCGATGCTGAAGGATCCATTGTGAATTACTCGGTACTGGAACAAAAGGAAACTCCGGGACTGGGAACGAAGATGGGAGACTGGTTCAAAACCGAAAAAGCGAATCAGGATATTCGTGGTAAACATCCTGAAACCAATAATCTTACAGTAAGTAAGGATGGGGGAGAAGTGGATGCAATTACCGCTGCTACAATATCATCGCGTGCATTTCTCGAAACCATTCGCTATGCGTACAGTGCTTATTCACAGAGCAACACAACTTCGAATGAAGTTGCACTATCAACCGATTCAGTAACCGTAAATCAATAAGGAGGACAAGTATATGAGTCAGAATTCCGGAATGAAAACCATGCTGAATGGCATTATTAAAGAAAATCCTGTATTTGTGCTCCTGCTGGGGATGTGTCCCACGCTGGGTACAACTTCATCGGCCCTCAACGGACTGGGAATGGGACTGGCCACTACTTTTGTGCTGATATCGGCCAATGTGGTTGTGTCCTTACTTAAGAATATAATTCCTGATAAAGTGCGTATTCCTGCCTTTATTGTGGTGATTGCCACTTTTGTTACCCTGGTTGAAATGATTATGCAGGCCTATGTGCCTGCTCTCTACGATAGTCTGGGCTTGTTTATTCCGCTTATCGTGGTGAACTGTATTGTATTAGGCCGTGCTGAAGCATTTGCCGCTAAAAATTCGGTTGGAAAATCGTTTTTCGACGGACTGGGCATGGGACTTGGCTTTACCATGGCGCTTACCATACTGGGTACAACGCGTGAATTATTAGGAACCGGCAAGGTGTTTAGTTTGACTATCTTCCCCGAAAATTATGGCATGTTGCTTTTCGTACTCGCTCCGGGAGCCTTTATTGCACTGGCCTACCTCATTGCTATCTTCAATAAACTGAAAAAAGCTTAAGATTATGACATACGTACTTATATTTATCAGTGCTGTATTTGTAAACAATATCGTACTGTCGCAGTTCCTGGGAATTTGTCCGTTTTTGGGTGTGTCCAAAAAAGTGGAAACTGCTTTGGGAATGGCCGGAGCGGTAGCATTTGTACTTACGATTGCCACCATCTTCACCTTTATCGTTCAAAAATCGGTGCTTGAGCCTTTGAATATTACCTATCTGCAAACCATCAGTTTTATTCTGATAATTGCTGCTCTGGTACAAATGGTAGAGATTATCCTGAAAAAGATTTCACCGGCTCTGTATCAGGCACTGGGTGTTTTCCTGCCGCTGATTACCACCAACTGTGCAGTGTTGGGTGTCGCAATTATGGTGATACAGAAAGATTTTGATCTGGCCAGCAGTGTGGTCTTTGCCATCTCTACTGCCATTGGTTTTGGATTGGCATTGGTGCTTTTTGCAGGTATCCGCGAACAATTAAACATGCTGAATCTTCCGAAAGGGATGCAAGGAATACCGTCTGCACTGCTGACTGCTGGTTTGCTGGCGATGGCCTTTATGGGATTTGCAGGAATTGTAAAATAACCTGCATTTTTGCGGCAATAGCTCAGTCGGTAGAGCGTTGGCTTCCCAAGCCGAAGGTCGCGGGTTCGAGCCCCGTTTGCCGCTCACGTTGAATTTCACAGCTCCCCGTCGGGCTGTGAATTTTTTTGTAAATTAACGCTACTGTACGAGCTCTTTTTCCTCCGGCTGATTTTTTGTATCTTTGCACCCTCAATTTTAAAGTGTATTTCCTATGAATATCGAAACTTCGCTCCAGGCGATGGTGAAAGCAGCTGTTGCAGAACTGTATCAGCTGGAAGCTGCTGATGCTCAACTTCAGATTCAGAAAACCAAAAAGGAATTCGAAGGTGATCTTACCGTGGTGACTTTTCCGTTTGTGAAAGCAGCTCGTAAGGCACCTGAAGTTATTGGTGATGAAATTGGTAACTTCCTGTTGGCTCAGCATTCACTGGTAAGTGCGTTTAATGTTATCAAGGGTTTTCTCAACCTCACCATCAATACTGCCTACTGGATGGAAGTGCTGAATGTGTTGGCTGCCGATGAGCAATTCGGGCATAACACTACAGGAAAGGACAAGCTGATGATGATCGAATATTCATCCCCCAATACCAACAAACCCCTTCACCTCGGCCACGTGCGCAATAACCTGCTTGGTTTTTCGATTGCCGAAATTCAGAAAGCAAATGGCTGGGAGGTGGTGAAAACCAATATTGTGAACGACCGCGGCATTCACATCTGTAAGTCGATGCTGGCCTGGAAGCTCTTTGGTAAGGGTGAAACACCTCAATCCTCAGGCATGAAGGGCGACCACCTGGTTGGAAAATATTATGTGGAATTTGATAAGGCGTACAAGGCAGAAATCAAAGCCCTGATGGAACAAAATATCCCGGAGGAAGAAGCCAAACGTACCGTTCCACTGATGCGTCAGGCCCAGGAAATGCTGGTAGCCTGGGAGCAGCACGATCCGGAAGTATATCAGCTTTGGGAAACCATGAATGGCTGGGTGTACGAAGGTTTTGATGCGACTTACAAGCGTATGGGTGTTGATTTCGATAAAATATATTACGAATCGCAAACTTATCTCGAAGGAAAATCGAAGGTAGAGGAAGGACTGGAAAAAGGTGTGTTCTACCGTCGTGAGGATGGCTCGGTATGGGCCGATTTACGCTCCGATGGTCTGGATGAGAAGTTACTTCTCCGTGCTGATGGTACTTCGGTGTATATGACTCAGGATATTGGTACCGCCAAGCTTCGTTACGAGGATTATCCCATCAGTAAAATGGTATATGTGGTAGGTAACGAGCAAAACTACCATTTCCAGGTGCTGGCTTTACTTCTTGATAAAGTTGGTTTTGAATGGGGTCGTGATTTGGTGCATTTCTCGTATGGAATGGTGGAACTTCCCGAAGGAAAAATGAAAAGCCGTGAAGGTACTGTGGTGGATGCCGACGACCTGATGACGGAAATGATAGATACTGCACGCGATACTGCCCGTGAACTGGGTAAGCTCGATACTGCAACGGATGAAGAAGTGGAACAGATCGCATCCATGGTAGGTTTGGGTGCGCTGAAATATTTTATTCTGAAAGTGGATCCGAAAAAAAATATGACTTTTAATCCCAAAGAATCTATCGATTTTAATGGAAATACAGGACCCTTTATTCAGTATACACATGCCCGTATCAAATCGGTATTGCGAAAAGCGCAGGAAGCTGGTATTCAGGTGCCGGAAGCTGTAGATACATCGCTTACCATTTCGGAAAAGGAAAAATACATGATTCAGCTGCTAAGCACTTATCCGGCTGTGGTTCGTCAGGCAGGCGATGAGTTTAGTCCGGCAGTAATTGCCAACTATATTTACGAATTGGTGAAAGAATACAACCAGTTCTACCACGACTTCTCAATTTTAAAAGAAGAAAACGAAGCATTGAAAGGTTTCCGGCTACTTATGTCGTCGGCCGTAGCAAAGGTTATCCGTTCAGGAATGGCCTTGCTGGGTATTACCGTTCCCGAACGGATGTAAGGAAAAATTTTTTAGATTCGAATTTTAGGATTATTTTAGCAGCCAATCTTTCACTGCCGGAAACACATGATAATCCGTTTCTTAGTAGGATTAATGGTTTTTCTCTGGTCTTGTACTTCCGATATGCAGGAAGTTGACAGTACCGGTATAGCCGAAGAAAATGCTTCGGCATTTGCTGCTGATACCCTGCATGTTGCCACCCGCTATGGCTCTTCCTCTTATTTTACCTTTCGGGGCGAAGTGATAGGCTACGATGTGGAATTATCCCAACATTTTGCTGCTTACCTTGGAAAACCAGTTCGCTATCACCTGGCCCGTACCAATGATCAGCTGTACGACTGGCTCGAAGAGGGCAAGGTTGATTTAGTTGCCTACGATGTATATCAAAGCCGGGAACTGAAAAAACGATTCCGTTTTGTGGCCATGCAGCCCGAGTCGCACCTGGTGCTTGTGCAGATGATTGGTGTGAATACAGTTACTACAATTCCCGAATTAAAAGGCAAAACGATACATGTTACCGAAAATTCTCCTCAGCTGAAACGCCTGAAAAGCCTGAACCGCGAACTGGGTGGAAGTATCAATATTGTAATTGTCCCTGATACAGTGAGCAGCGATGACTTAATTGATCAGGTGTTAAAGAAAGATATTGAATTTACAGTTGCCTATCACAATAAGGCTATTCAGTACAAAGAGCACAACCGGCGAATGGATTGCCGCCTGCAGATAGGTTTTTCGCAACGCAACGGTTGGTTGATTGCCAATCATCGAACCGAACTGGAGCAGGCATTAAAAGCCTGGGAAGCTTTACCACAAACCGAATTGTTTCGATCGCAGTTGTACAGCAAGTACATTGTCAGGAATCCTTACTTTACATCATCACGGTTGAGTATTCCGCGGGGAGCCATTTCTCCCTTCGATCATCTGTTTAAAAAATACGCTGCTGAAATCGGTTGGGACTGGCGATTACTGGCTGCTATTGCTTTCCACGAATCCGGATTCGACTCTTCGCAAATTTCACGTCGGGGAGCTTCAGGACTCATGCAACTCATGCCCCGTACTGCTGCCAATTTCGGACTGAGTCGCGCCAATATCACCAATCCCGAGAAAAACATTGAAGCTGGTGTTCAGTATATCAAGAGTTTGAATCTTTTATACCGCAAAGTGGAAGATCCCGATGAGCGGAAAAAGTTTATCCTGGCTTCCTACAATTCAGGACCGGCGCATATTCTGGATGCGATGGAGTTGGCCCGAAAACATGGCAAAAATCCCTATGTATGGCACGAACATGTGGAGGTGTATCTGGAGAAAAAAAGTGATCCGGAGTATTACAAAGACGAAGTGGTAAAATATGGCCGTTTCAGAGCTGCTGAAACCATACGGTATGTTCGTAATACTCTTTCAACCTACCAAAAATTCAAAGGGGAATAATGGAGTTTTCTGATGTTTTTCGCCGCCTGCCATCGCGCTATCATCTGGAAGAATTTTTAGTGTATCTCTCAGCTCATCCCGAACGTTTTCCCGAACTGATAGATTTGGTGTTTGCGAATGGCGATCCAAAAGCTTCTTTCCGGGCATTGTGGGCCTGCGAAAAGGTTAGTCAGCGATGGCCCGAATGGTGGACCGCAGAGCAGCATCAGGCAATTCGCCAACTGGTTCTGAGGAGTTCTCACACCGGAATGATCCGACTGGGCTTATCCATTCTGAATACACTTCCACGGGATGAAGAGCCCGATATTGAACTGATGAATCGCTTGTACGATTTGATAATTCAACCTTCTTATCCGCCTGGAGTTCAAAGTCAGGCCATGCGCTTATTGTATGAGCTGGTGAAAAATAACGAGGACCTCCGCTATGAGTTTTTTCTGGTGTTAGACGATGTGAGTGAACAGGTTAACTCGCCTGCTTTCAGAGCTACCCGCAAAAACTTAGTTAAACGGAAACCTTAGTGTCTTAAACTTGCTCACTTGTCGGAAAAATGTGTTATTTTTGTACGATTTTTTAAACAAAACTAGTTTATATCGTTTAATTTAATTTGATGTTTTTATGACGTTAAAGAAAAACATTCTCGCATTGCGGCAAAAGAAAGCCCAGGTACAACTGGGTGGTGGTGAGAAAGCCATCGAAAAGCAGGTCGCCATGGGCAAAATGACTGCCCGTGATCGTATTCTGAATTTGTTGGATGCGAACTCCTTCCACGAATATGATATGTTTGTGGAACACGAAGAGCGTAACTTCGGGATGGACCGTAAGGAATTGGCCGGCGACGGTGTGATTACCGGTACCGGAACCATCAATGGTGCTCCCGTTTGTGTGTATGCCCAGGACTTTACCGTTATGGGTGGCTCTTTAGGACTGAAACATGCCCGTAAAATTACCAAAATCATGGACCATGCTCTTAAGATGAAGATGCCTTGTATTGGTATCAACGACTCGGGTGGAGCACGTATTCAGGAAGGTATTGGTGCGTTGGCCGGATACGGTGAGATTTTCTACCGAAACACCATGGCTTCGGGAGTTATTCCGCAGCTTTCGGTTATTCTGGGTCCCTGTGCCGGTGGTGCTGTGTATTCTCCGGCTCTTACCGACTTCGTTTTTGTGGTTGAAAATATCTCGAAGATGTTTATTACCGGTCCTAACGTTATTGAAACCGTATTGGGTGAGAAAATCTCGCAGGAAGACCTCGGTGGTGCCCGTGTACATGCCGAAATTACCGGTAATGCTCACTTCTA
>JANJXE010000339.1 GCA_024709185.1 Paludibacter sp. | reverse complement strand
GAAACGCAAGTTAGTGAAATTTGAAATGACTGAACGGGGTATTCCCCGTAATGGTTACACGCTGACAAGTCCTTCAGGTGAGGTGATTGGTAAAGTTACTTCAGGAACAATGATTCCCGGCACAAAAACCGCCATAGGTATGGGTTATGTAAGTATTGAATTTGCAAAAACAGGAAGTGAAATTGCAGTAGATATCAGGGGAAAACTGATACCGGCTGTTGTTAAGAAATAATTTCTATTGTGAGTATATTAAAACGGGATGCTTCAGTTCAGAAACATCCCGTTTTTGGTATACCTGGTTTAGACTACATATCCTGTGCCCTTTCGTTCCATTCTTTTTGTTCGTTCACCATAGCATCGAGCACAGCAACTGCTGTAATATTCACAATGTCGCGCACCGAACTTTCTACATCACAGATGTGTACCGGTTTATTGAGTCCCATCTGAATCGGACCAATCGTTTCAGCCAATCCCATCTCCATTAACATCTTATAGGCTGTATTAGCCGAACTGAGATTTGGAAAAATCAAGGTGTTAACTGTTTTTCCTTTCAACCGGGTGAAGGGATATTTTTCATCACGTAATTTATTATCAAGAGCAAAAGTTACCTGCATCTCACCATCGACACACATTTCAGGATACGCATCGTGCAACTGACGAACTACTTCGTGAACACTTGCCGGGCTTCCGCTTTGAACCGAACCGAAATTTGAATACGATAGCATAGCCATCACCGGCTCATGATTGAAGAATTTAACTGAATTATAGGTGAGCTTGGCGACATCTACCAGCGTTTCGGTACCTGGGTGTCGGTTGAAAAGGGTGTCGGCCAGGAAAAACACTCCTTTACGGGTATTCATGATATGCATCGCACCAATATGTTTTAATCCGTCACGAATACCAATCACTTCCTTGGCAGCTTCCACCGAATCAGTATAGCGGGAATAAACTCCGGTTATCAATGCATCGGCTTCACCGGTTTCCACCATCATCATTCCGAAATAATTTCGTTCGTACATTTTTTCATAGGCCTCGTCGAAGGTCATACCTTCGCGTCCGCGCTTTTTCGAAAGTAATGTTGCAAAACGAATTCTACGCTGCTCTTCGCGATCGTGTCGCAGGTTGATAATCTCAATTCCTGTTAAATCGACATGATTCTCGGAAGCAATATTAGCAATCTTTTCTTCATTACCCAATAAAATGGGGAAACAGATTTTTTCGGCTAAAGCAGCTTCAGCGGCTTTTAGCATGTTCAGGTGATTCGATTCAGAAAATACAACACGTTTGGGATTCTGACGGGCAGTCTCATAAAAGCGACGCAACATCTTGTTGTCGCTTCCCATCCGGTCGCGAAGGGTATTTTCGTAGGCCTGCCAATCGGTAATCTGTTTACGGGCTACCCCCGACTCCATGGCAGCACGGGCTACTGCGGGTGCAACAACAGTGAGCAATCGGGGATCCAGAGGTTTGGGAATGATGTATTCGCGGTTAAACGTAAGACGTTTAATATTATACGCAGCATTCACAACGTCGGGAACAGCCTTTTTTGTCAGATCGGCAATAGCCTTAACCGCGGCAATCTTCATCTCCTCGTTGATGGAGGTTGCCCGCACATCGAGTGCTCCTCTGAAAATATAAGGAAAACCAAGTACATTGTTGATTTGATTGGGGTGATCGGAACGACCGGTAGCAAAAATGATATCGGGTCGGGCTGCTATTGCTTCCTCATACGATATTTCAGGATTTGGATTAGCGAGGGCAAAAACGATAGGATCAGCATTCATCGACTTCACCATCTCTGAAGTTAACACACCGGCTACCGAAAGTCCCAGAAAAACATCCGATCCGGCAACAGCTTCAGCGAGGGTCGTTATGTCGCTATCAATAGCAAAAGGTTTTTTCCGATCGTTTAGGTCATTTCGACGGGTTGTAATCACTCCTTTCGAGTCCACCATGATAATGTTTTCCTTTTTAGCTCCCAGCATCATATACAGGCGGGTGCATGAATTAGCAGCTGCTCCGGCACCATTGACAACAATTTTTAAATCTTCAATTTTTTTGCCGTTAAGTTCCAGCGAATTAAGCAACCCGGCAGAAGAAATAATCGCTGTCCCATGTTGATCATCGTGCATAATGGGGATATCCAGCTCTTCCTTCAGGCGCTCCTCAATCTCAAAACATTCGGGCGCTTTTATATCCTCCAGGTTAATCCCACCAAAAGTAGGCGAAATTGCTTTTACCACCTGAATAAATTTCTCCGGATCCTTTTCATTGACTTCAATATCGAACACATCAATTCCCGCAAAAATTTTAAACAGCAAACCTTTCCCTTCCATTACCGGCTTACCTGCCATTGCACCTATATCACCTAATCCCAGCACAGCGGTACCATTGGATATTACTGCAACCAGATTTCCTTTTGCAGTATATTCGTAAGCAGTATTCGGATCTTTTTGTATCTCCAGGCAAGGTTCTGCAACGCCGGGTGAATAGGCCAGTGATAAATCGCGTTGTGAACTGTAGGGCTTTGTAGGAACTACCTCAATTTTTCCGGGCTTTCCTTCGGAATGATAGCGGAGGGCATCTTCTTTGGTAAGTTTTGCCATAATAAATAAATTGTAAGCGAAAGTTGGTGAAAAATAAAAAATCGTCGCAAAGGTAGCTAATTTTTCACTACATTTGCATTAAATACTACTAAAAAAGACAATGTACCTGGAGTCACTTTCTGTCATCAACTATAAAAACATAAGGGAAAGCAACTTAGCATTTTCCAAAAAAATTAATTGTTTTTTGGGAGATAACGGCATGGGAAAAACAAATTTTCTGGATGCTATTTACTACCTCTCCTTTTGCAAAAGTCATTCGAATTCGATAGATACGCAGAATATTCTGCACAATGAGGAGTTTTTCATGCTTTCAGGTGAATACCTTCGTAATGATAGTCCCGAATCGGTGTATTGCGGGCTTAAACGAAAACAGAAAAAGCAATTTCGCCGCAACAAAAAGGAGTACGAACGACTTTCGGATCATATTGGCTTACTGCCTTTAGTTATGGTTTCTCCCGATGATGCTTCACTGATTGATGGAGGAAGTGATGAACGCCGAAAGTTTATCGACGGGGTCATAGCGCAATACAACAAAACCTATCTTCAGTACCTGTTAAATTACAATAATCTGCTTCGGCAACGAAATATGTTGTTGAAAAATGACACAACAACCGACTCTTCTGTTTTTGAGATTCTGGAGGAGCAAATGGATATGCTGGGGCAATATATATATGGTGAACGTCGTCGCTTTATTGATGGATTCATTCCGGTATTTCAGCATTTCTATACTCATATTTCCGGAGATCGTGAACCGGTAACCCTTAGCTATAGTTCACAGTATTCCAACATGGCGTCACTTGCCGATAAACTAAAAGTGACCCGCGATCGCGATCGACTCATAGGCTTTACCACATCCGGCATTCACAAAGACGAACTGGAAATGCTGCTGAGTGAGCATCCTATTAAACGGGTTGGTTCGCAGGGACAAAATAAAACCTATCTTGTTTCGCTTAAATTTGCTCAGTTTGAATTTCTAAAAAAAATTCATGGTTTTACACCCATAGTTTTATTGGATGATATTTTTGACAAACTGGACTCAAAACGTGTCGCAAATATAATTTCACTGGTAGCATCGGATCTGTTCGGACAAATTTTCATTACAGATACCAACCGCGAACATCTCGACCGGATTCTAACCGAACTGAACGAGGAAGCCCGAATATTTAAGGTGACTGAGGGAATAGCTACTTTATAAAAAATTTATTACCTCATTACTAAAACGACAATCATCTACTTGAATAAATATTTATTTTTGGATAACTTTTTCAACTTCGTAAAACACTATACTTCTGAATATCTGTTTAATATAAAAATATTCTGGAAACTTTCCATCCAATTTGCTTTCTAAATTCCACCAATTGGTTTGTTTTATTTAAAAAATATGCGTAAACTTGTAGCCGGTTTCGACAAATAGTCAAAGTCGATACATCCAATTGATTTACAATTACAACAAACTAATTTATAGCAAAAAATTTTATCGTGAAAGCAAAAACTTACACACCCGAAGAAATTCAGAAAGCCTCGTTTGAATTTTTTCAAGGCGATGACCTGGCGACAAAAGTTTGGTCAACTAAGTATGCCCTGAAAGATTCATTTGGCAATGTTTATGAACTTACGCCCGACGACATGCATCGCAGGTTGGCGCGTGAAATTGCACGGATAGAAAAGAAATATCCTAACCCCATGTCGGAAGATGAACTCTTCGAACTGTTCCGTAATTTTAAGTACATCGTACCACAGGGAAGTCCAATGACTGGTATTGGCAATGAACACCAGGTAGCTTCTCTTTCCAATTGCTTTGTAATTGGTTTCGACAGCGATGCTGATTCCTATGGAGCAATTATCAAACTGGATGAAGAACAGGTTCAGTTAATGAAACGTCGTGGAGGAGTTGGTCATGACTTGTCGCACATTCGACCGAAAGGTTCACCGGTAAAAAACTCGGCACTTACATCCACAGGTATCGTACCCTTTATGGAGCGCTATTCCAACTCAACACGTGAGGTGGCACAGGACGGTCGACGGGGTGCCCTTATGCTATCTGTATCAATTAAGCATCCTGATTCTGAATCGTTTATTGATGCCAAGATGGAAGCTGGTAAGGTTACCGGTGCCAATGTTTCGGTGAAAATTCACGATGATTTCATGCGCGCTGCACTCAAC
>JANJXE010000335.1 GCA_024709185.1 Paludibacter sp. | reverse complement strand
TGAAACTACACTACTATAAATTATATTTTTCATTGTTCTTTCTTTTAAAGTTTAATATTGATACCGGCAGAGATGACGCGAAGGTTAGGTTCTAAACCAAAATCAACTCCATAATTCGAATTGGATGGACTACTGCTGAAGGATGCCTCCGGGTCGTAGCCTGAATAGTCAGAAAGAGTAAGCAAATTCTCAGCTGTAACAAATACCTTCATGGCGTTAATTTTCACCAGACGAGTCAGGCTGGCAGGTAAGTTATAAGCCAATGTTAGTGTTTGAATTTTAAAGAACGAAGCATCTTCTAAATAGCGAGTGGACGATAAAGAGTTGTAGCCTGTATTGTAACCTGTATGCACCCCGGTTCGAATGGGTCGTGGTACCTTATTGCTGGTACCTTCACCTTTCCAATAATTGAGTGCAACATATTCGCGGACATTAAAATATTGTTCACCAACCGAAGTAGAAGCCGGCGACATAGCAGGATTATCAGTTCCCTCTACTCCATTTGCGCCCTGCCACGAAGCAAACACTTTACCTCCAACCGAGAATCGGCCTACAATAGATAGATCAAATCCTTTCCACGACATGAAAGTATTTATTCCTCCAAAATAATCAGGCGTTGCTTTCCCAACATCTTTGCGATCGGCTTCACTGACATCACCGTCGCCATTCACATCTTCGTACTGTATATCTCCGGCCCTTACCCCTTTTGCTAATAGTTTTGCAGGCACATCAGCATCTTTTTGGTAAAGACCCAGCATGTTGTACAAATAGTACGTACTAATCGGTCGGCCAACAATGAGCGCATGCATCGAACCTCCATACAAACTGCTGCCACCAGCCGATGGGAGAATGAGTGGATCGGGTGCACCCGGGTAAATGGATAATAACTTATTGCTGATAAACGAGATATTCGCTCCGATGGATAATTTGAAATCGCCACTCAGCACTTTGTAATTTGCAGCAAGTTCAACCCCTGAGTTTTCGATTGAACCAATATTGGCCGTAATGGACGAAAATCCGCTTGTATATTGAATAGGACGATTGTACAAGAGATCATAGGAGTATTTATAGAAATAGTCGGCATTAACGCTCATTTTTCCTCCAAATAATTCCAAGTCGAGACCGGCGTTGTACTGATCTGTTTTTTCCCATTTCAGTGGTTGGGCATCGTTGCTTAAAGCAAATCCCGCTTTTCCATAATAGCTTTTACCAGCCGATACCAGCGACAAAGCATTAAAGTTGCCGATTGGATCAATGCTCCCGGTTTGTCCCCAGCTTAACCGCATTTTCAAATCTGAAACAATATCCTGCTTTGGAAAAAGCGCCTCGTTCGATGCTTTCCAGGCAACCGATGCAGATGGGAAATAGCCATCTCTGATTTCTTTGGTTAATTTCGAACTGGCATCCTTACGAATACTTGCATTCACAAAATAACGGTCTTTGTAGTCGAAACTTAACCTGCTGAAATACGACTCAACTGCATAAGCACCATATCCGATGCCATCGGCGTAAATGTTAGCACCTGCATTCAGCAGATTGAAGCTCGACGAAGGGAATGCTCCGTTCAGGTAGGTTTCACTTTTTGCTCCGAAATCGTTGTATTCACGATACCAGAATTCATGACCCACCAGTGCCGTATAATTTAAAGCAGCAAAATTATTCGTGTAACTTACCACATTATTAACAACATACCTGAAGCTTTCATTTCTGTTTTGTGTGATAGCCGGCCATGAATTTTTTCGTGCATCATGTTTTTCGGTCAGCTTCTTAATCTCATCCGACAAGTAACCATAAGCACTAATACTTGGCGTGTATTTTAAACCTTCTATAGGGGTAACATCCAGACTCACAGTGCCTAAGCCTGTAATTCCATTCACTGTCCAGTTCTCCTCGTTAATCAACATTACAGGATTATGACGAATAATATTTTTACCTGCGTTCACTTTGTAATTGCCAAATTCATCGTAGGGGCTATACCAGGGCTGTTCTTCCCTTGCCGTCCTGAGAACCTTTAGAGAGCTGCTTTCCTGTTCTACCAATTGATTAAATTTCTGATTGATACCCAGGTTGATATTCAGTTTGAAATATTGACTGATCTTGTGAGAAAGGTTGGTTCTGAAATTATTTTGCCTGGATAAACTGGTTTTGATATATCCTTCCTGAGTTGAGTTGCCAAATGAAGCAAAAAAAGTTGTGTTTTCATTACCACCGCTAATATTTACGTTTAATTCTGAGTTGATTGCCCGATCGCGGGTGATTAATCGTACCCAATCGGTTTCTTCAATGGTTTCGGGAATGTAAAATTGCAGAGTAGTTCCTTTTTGTGCATTATAGTTACTTACAGCTGACTGCATCACATCAATATACTGTGATGAATTCGCCATTTTGATATCGTTGGCAATTGAACCCACACCATACCGGGTGTTGATATCCACTTTTGTTTTACCAGCTTTTCCCGATTTTGTAGTAATCAATACGATGCCATAATTACCCCTCGACCCATAAATAGCTGCTGCTGAAGCATCTTTCAGGATGTCAATGCTTTCAATGTCGTTTTGATTTAAATTCGGGAAGCTTTCCATAGGTATTCCATCGACTACATACAACGGACTGCTATTGCCCTGAAAGGAGCCAACCCCACGAATAATGACATTCGGATTTGAACCGGGAATCCCCGAGCTGGTAGTAATATGTACACCGGCGGTTTTGCCCTGCAGCGATTGAAGCGCATTGTTGCTGGCCCCTTTATCAATATCATCCATTTTAATAGAAGTGATAGCTGTAGTCAACTTCCTTTTGGTTGTAGTAGCATAGCCCACCACAATCACTTCGTCGAGCGATTGCGCATCTTCTTCGAGTGTAATTTTATAAGATGTACCTGCAGTAATTTTAAGTGTTGTCGGTTTAAATCCGATGTATGAAATCGTTAGAAAGGATTGTTCCGGCACTTCCAGCGAAAACGCTCCATCGATGGAAGTAATTGTTCCGGCATCTGAACCTTTTAACAATACTGTTGCTCCAATTATGGGGTCGCCTTTTTCATCGGTTACCAAGCCGGTAATTTTTTTTGATGTACCAACCGTACTTTTTAATTCCGGAGTTTTGTTTTCGATTAGATACAATTTGTTGTTTTTAATTTCATAACCCAGGTTGGTTCCTGTCAACAATTGTTTCATTGCATCTTCCACAGCAATGGAATTAACTGCTATGCTGACTTTTCGATTCAGATTAACCAGCTGTTCGCTGAATACAAGCGATAATCCGGTTTGTTGTTTAATGGAGTTTAATACCTTTTCGAATGTTTCGTTTTGAAATGAAAGCGTTACTTTCTGAGCTGAGGTATTCAGTGCGAACACGGTCAGAAACACAATGAGCATAAAATACCTTGCCAATGGTCTTGTTATCTTCATGAATTCTTGATTAATAAAGTTGTTTTTTTCGTAATTCTAATTAGTAAACACATCAACTTAAAAAAGGTATGAGTGGAGAGCTAAAAAAAGAAACCTGTTGAAAATACATTCATAAAAAGTGTATCATCAACAGGTTACTGTGTTAGTTTTTATTAGTACTTAATCCCCGGAAGTAATAGAATACTTTTGCCCGGCATTCAGGGTAAACCGAATCTTCGAGACTTTCTCGAGATCGTTGAGCACTTCATTGACATTGATTTTTGAGGTTGATATGCTGAACTTGTAATTTAACAACGCAGAGTCAGTCACATCAAATTGCACTTCGTATTGTCGTTCGAGGGTCTTAATAATTTCACTGAGCGGGGTGCGGTAAAAGTTCAGACTTTTAGTACGCCAGGCTGTATGTGTCGACATGTCTGTAGCCTCGGTAATTTTACATACGCCTGATTTTCGATCGTATTCGGCACTTTCTCCCACCTTCATTGGATATACTTTATTGCGTTGGTCTGCAATGTTCACGCTGCCTTCTTCCAGGGCTACCCTTATTTTAGTATCATCGGCATAAGCTTTTACATTGAACTGCGTTCCTGTGACCTTAATTTCAATATCATCCAAATCAACTTTAAAGGGGCGGGATGATTCTTTTGCTACGGTAAAGTACGCCTCTCCGGTGAGTTTTACCTTGCGACTAAACAAGCCAAAGGATTTGGGATATTGCAAACGGGAACCTGAATTGAGTTGCACTTGTGTGCCATCCTGAAGCACTACATTCAGTTGTTCGCCCAAAGGGACCACAAACTCCGCCATCTCTTCGGATTGAAAAACTCCCGAACGATTGGCTATAAACATCAATGCGCCTGCTACAAAAAGAAATGGGATAAGCACTGCCGCAGCTACCCGGAAACGGAAGGTGCGAACCCGTGTGCCGAGTTGCGACATAAATCGAACTTTCATCCGTTTAGTCGGAATTTCGTGGTCGAGCCACTCCTCTAACAGCTTTTCGTTCAGCAAATACGATTCCCGGTCGTAGCGTTTCGCGAAGTACTCCTGTCCTTCGGGTGTAGCAAACCAGGCTGCAACCCGGAGGGCTTCGTCGGGAGTAGCTGTTTTCGAAAGTACTTTGTCAATTATCGTTGGATCCATCGTGAATTGGATATATTTTTTACAATTAAACAGTTTACTAACTTAAAAGTATGAGTTACTGGTTATAGTAGTTGTCTGACTATCCACACAATCATCAGCAGTTTGTCAATCTGTGATCGTAATAGTTTAATTACCTGAGTGTAATGAGATTTGACTGTCGGTACCGAGATATTCATCGCATCAGCAACTTCCTGATTGGAAAATCCCTGTTGAATTTTCAGCAAACACACTTCTCTTTTTTGAGGTGGTAATTGCTGTATTAGGTTGTAAAAATGTTTTTTAAAGTCGGCATCTTCCATGCTGTGTAAAAAATTTGACTCATCTTCTTCACCCAGTTGTGCCAGTTCGTAATTTTTTTGTATCACTAAGTTATTATGCCTGATTTCATTCAGAATGTAGTTCTTCAGAATGGTAAATAACAGATTTTTTATCCCGGTTTTGTAATCAAAGCTTTCCCTTCCTTCCCATAACCGCATAAAAGTATATTGCACCGCATCTTCGGCATAGCTTTCCGACATCAAATACCGACACGCTAACACATACAAATACCGGTGATAGTTCTCGAAAACAACCGAGAAGGCTTTTTCGTTTCCATCTTTAAGTTTGATAAGTAGTTCGTAATCAATATGAATGTGTTTTTCTGACATCAAAGCACTCTTGATTTTTGGCTCAAAAGTATCTTTTTATTTTGGTATTTAAAAAGAAAAGGTCATTTTTTTGCTAACGCCAATTGCCATTAGCTCTAAAATAGTCATACAAAAATCCACGTTAAACCTAACGGTAAACGTGGACTCTACTAAAAATATTGTTCAAAAACCGGAAACTCTCTTTAGCCGTTCCCGACTATCACTAAAACTTTAAACGAGAATCACCTTCTCAATCGCACCCATTAATCATTAATCATTAAAAATTAATCATTATTTTGCGTAGCTCACCGCTCTCGTCTCCCGTATCACGGTTATCTTCACCTGTCCCGGATAGGTCATTTCATCCTGAATCTTCTTGGCTATATCGAACGACAGCAATTCGGTTTCCTTATCGTCGATTTTGTCAGCACCAACAATTACGCGGAGCTCACGACCGGCCTGAATGGCGTAGGTCTTCACTACTCCCGGATACTGAGCAGCCAGGTTTTCGAGGTCTTTCAGACGCTTGATGTAGGCTTCCACGATTTCGCGGCGGGCACCCGGACGGGCTCCCGAGATGGCATCACACACCTGAACGATAGGAGCAATCAGCGATTCCATTTCAACCTCGTCGTGGTGCGAACCGATGGCATTGCACACCTGTGGTTTTTCCTTGTACTTTTCGGCAAGGCGCATTCCGAGGATTGCATGCGGCAATTCCGGCTCATCATCAGGCACTTTACCAATATCATGGAGCAGACCGGCGCGTTTGGCTACTTTAGGATTCAGGCCGAGTTCCGATGCCATGGTAGCGCAGAGGTTGGCCACTTCACGCGAGTGCTGCAACAGGTTTTGCCCGTACGACGAACGGTATTTCATTTTACCAACCAGACGAATCAGTTCAGGATGCAAACCGTGGATTCCCATGTCGATGGTAGTGCGCTTGCCCACTTCGATAATTTCTTCTTCAATCTGCTTGCGCACTTTGTTGACTACCTCTTCGATGCGGGCGGGGTGAATACGGCCGTCGGTTACCAGCTGGTGGAGCGACAGGCGGGCAATTTCGCGGCGAACGGGGTCGAAAGCCGAAAGTACAATCGCTTCAGGGGTGTCATCCACAATGATTTCAACACCGGTAGCTGCTTCCAGAGCGCGTATGTTACGACCTTCACGCCCGATAATACGGCCCTTGATTTCGTCCGATTCTATATGGAATACCGTTACTGAGTTTTCAATGGCTGCTTCGGTAGCTACACGTTGAATGGTGTTGATAATCACGCGTTTTGCTTCCTTGTTGGCTGTCATTTTGGCTTCTTCCATAATATCGTTGATGTACGACATGGCATTGGTTTTAGCTTCGTCTTTCAGTGCTTCCACCAGTTTTTCCTTTGCCTGTTCGGCCGATAAACCGGAGATGGTTTCCAGCTGTTCCTGTGCCTGACGGGTCAGGTGGTCGAGCTCCGTTTTCTTTTTTTCCAATACGGTGAGCTGTTGTTCGTGCGCTTCGCGAAGGGCTTCCAGTTCGTTGGATTTACGCTGCATCTCACCTTGTTTCTGATTCAGTTGCATTTCGCGTTGCTGCAGGCGGTTTTCCTTCTCCTGAATTTTCGCATTGCGTTGTGTCACCTGTTGTTCGTGCTCGGCTTTCAGGGCGATGAATTTTTCCTTCACCTCAATCAGCTGATTCTTTTTCAGTAATTCTATCTCGGCCAAAGCGTCCTGCTTGGTCCGTTTTTGTACGCTCATCAGGATGAGGTAAACTCCACCTCCTCCGGCAATCAGCGCCACTAATCCTACCAGTATGTAAATCATATTTATGTAATCTATTATATTAAGTAACTCTCAATCAGGATATAAAAAAACGCATACCAATCATGAAGATTTCATGAAGATATGCGGAAACAGATCATTGCAGGATAGTATTATTCCGTGAGGAGAGCCTTGTCGATTTCAGCCTCCAGTTGTTTCAGCTTTGCTTCCAGCGGACCGGTATCACCCGAAAGATGTCTCCGGGACACCAGTGTTGCCAGCTGAAAAGCCACCAGTATCAGTACTTCCTCGTACGATCGCTGGTTGTACCTTTTTTGGTAGGTGTCGATGTATTCATCCACCAGCCGCTGTGCTTTCCTGTAAACCTCCTCGTCGCTACGGGGAATCCTCAGGGGCATACGGAACCCGCCAATCTGTACATGTATTAATAATGTATCCTCCATCGTGCTCTCTAGTCAATTAAAAGAGCTAAACATTGATCTATTTCACGCACCATTTTGTCAATTTGTTGTTTTGCAGCCTTGCGGTTTTCTCCCGATCCTCCCAGCTGGTTCAACAGGATTAAATGGTCGTTTTGCTTTTTCAAGTCGTTTATCACCGTTCGTGCCTCTTCCAGCTCGGCTTCTAATTGTGCCTGCCTGCGGTACACCAACTGATTCTCAGCCTGAAGTAGCCGATACTCCGAAATCAATTTTCGCAATTTGGACTCAAACGCGTTGAGCAACTCTTCGTATCGATTTGTCATTTTATAAAAAAAATCACACAAAAATAAGGATTTGATTCGATAAAATCAAATTTTTCTTTACATTTATTTTTTTGCAATCAATTCAGTTGCCCTTTCCATTGCTGCTTGTATGTTGTGAAGGATGTTCTCAGCTCCCAATTCAGCTTCGATACCCGACTTGCTTAAAATGGCTGCCACATTGTCGTTTACTCCCGAAAGTAGAATTTGTGTCTTGTCCTTTTTCGATAATTTAATAAGGCTTTCCAGGTTTTTAATTCCGGTAGAATCCATAAATGGGACTTTCCGCATGCGGATTATTCGCACCCTGGGCTTATCGCCCAACTGCTTCATCGTTTCTTCAAACTTATTAGCTACCCCGAAAAAGAAAGGTCCTTCAATTTCGTAGACTTCCACTCCTTTGGGCAATTTTAGTCGTTCGGCCTCCGTGTTCCCTTCAATAAACTCCTCTTTGTCAATATCGTGCTTGAATATGGATATCTGAGTTGTTTCTGAAATACGACGCAGGAAAAGAACCAAAGCGAGTAACAGCCCTATTTCAATCGCAATGGTAAGGTCGAATATGACTGTCAGCAGGAAAGTTGCGATGAGTACAGCAACATCCGATTTTTGTCCTTTGAGCAGGTTTTTAAAAGTGCGCCATTCGCTCATGTTATAGGCCACAATGACAAGTACACCAGCCAGACAGGCCATGGGAATATGACTGGTTAATTTCCCAAGAAAAAGAACGATCAGCAACAGTACTAAGGCATGAATTATGCCGGCAACCGGAGTTCTTCCTCCATTATTGATATTCGTCATGGTGCGCGCAATGGCTCCTGTAGCCGGAATACCGCCGAATAGCGGGGTAATGATATTGGCAACTCCCTGAGCGATTAGTTCGGTGTTCGAATGGTGGTGGTCGCCGGTAACTCCATCGGCAACAGTAGCCGAAAGCAGCGATTCGATGGCTCCCAGCATTGCAATGGTGAATGCTGCCGGCATCAGGGTTTGAATCATGGAGAAGGTAATAGAGGGCGCTTCTGCAGTGGGTAGTCCGGCATTTATGCTGAAACGGTCGCCAATGGTTTCAATGCCTGTTATTCCAACTGTATTTCGTAAAACATACACAATGACCGTCATCAGGATAATGGCTATGAGTGATCCGGGGATCTTTTTGGTGAACTTGGGACTAAGGCTGATAACCACGATGGTGCCTATCCCAATGGCAAGTGCCGGCCATTCTACTGTTGCGATGTGCTGAGCGTAAACGCCCCATTTGTGTATAAAATCGGCAGGAACTGCATCAATATGCATTCCTGTAAGGTCTTTGATTTGTGTTGCGAAGATGGTCATGGCAATCCCGCTGGTAAATCCTACCACTACCGGATAGGGAATAAACTTAATAACGCTTCCCAGTCGCAGTAATCCCATGGCAACCAGCATGATACCGGCAATAATGGTGGCAACTGCCAGACCGGTAATGCCAAATTCCTGAACAATACCATACACAATGACGATAAAAGCTCCGGTGGGTCCGCCAATCTGAACCCGGCTACCACCCAGAAAGGAGATGATAAATCCGGCGATAACTGCTGTATAAAGACCTTGTTCGGGCGAAACTCCGGATGCGATTCCAAAAGCAATGGCTAAAGGCAGGGCAACAATTCCTACGATAACGCCGGCCATCAGGTCTTTGAAAAACAATTCTTTGTTGTAGCTGCGCAGCGTTTCGAATAATTTGGGTTGAAAGTGCATGATTATACATTTTTTCGTATTGCCCCGCAAAGTTACGTTTTTTAATTGAAAATAGGAGGGGAACTCAACTTTTTTTGCGTTAAACTGTTTACAGGGTTAAAAACAGAAACGAAATCCTTATCTTTGCAGGACATGCGTTCTTAACAATCTACACAAAAATTCCATTTATGTATAATCCATTTAATTATACCCGGCGTCGTTCGAACCAGATACAGGTAGGGAAGGTGCTTCTCGGTGGTGTTAATCCGGTTCGTGTGCAATCGATGGCCAACACCGATACCAATAATACAGAAGATTCAGTAGCACAATGTATCCGCATTGTGGAAGCCGGGGGCGAAATTGTGCGTTTTACCGCACAGGGAGTAAAAGAAGCTGAAAATCTTAAAAATATTCATGCGGCGCTTCGCGAAAAGGGCTTTGATGTGCCGCTGGTGGCCGATATTCACTTTGTGGCTCAGGCTGCCGATGTGGCGGCTCAGTATGTGGAAAAGGTACGTGTGAATCCTGGAAACTTTATCGGAATGATTCGCCGCGATTCTCCCGATTATACCGAAGAAGAGTATCAGGCTGAATATGCCAAAATTCGCGAACGCTTTACTCAATTGCTGAATATCTGCAAGCAACACGGTACCGCCATTCGTATCGGGGTGAACCACGGTTCGCTCAGTGAGCGAATGATGAACCGTTGGGGAGATACTCCCCGTGGCATGGTGGAGTCGTGCATGGAATTCCTGCAGGTGTGTATCGACGAGAATTTTTACAATGTGGTCATTTCGATGAAGGCTTCCAATACGCTTTCGATGGTTCATGCCGCCCGTCTGCTGGTACACGAAATGGATCAGCGCGATATGCATTTCCCGTTGCACCTGGGTGTTACCGAAGCGGGTGATGGCGAAGATGGTCGTATAAAATCGGCTGTTGGGATTGGCGCCATGCTGCAGGATGGAATTGGTGATACCGTTCGCGTTTCCTTAAGTGAAGAGCCTGAAGCTGAAATACCCGTGGCCCGTCAACTAGTTGATTATGTGAGTGCTAAAGCCAATCATCCACGCATTGAAGCGGAACTGGCGCCGTCATTTACTCCTTTTGAGTATACGCGCCGAGTAACGAAGCCTGTAGGGATTATTGGTGGCGATCAGGTTCCTGTGGTCATTATGCCGCAGGATGGTGGTTTCGCCACTATCCCCGATTTTCTTTTAAAAGATGGAAAAGTAGCCGGCCAAAACGGAGAGGAATATCCGGTGTATTCTGTGAATGAGTTGGATGAATTACAAAGTGATTCGTCTTCGCTAAAATTTTTACGAATTAGTTATCCTGAACTTTCCGGTGAAGTGATAGCTTTGTTGCAAAAAAGGACTGATGTCGTTCTGTTGCTTTCATCCAACCATGTGAATCCTGTTGGGGAAATGCGTGCCTTTTTCCACAGTTTACTGATTTATGGTATCGAGAGCCCTGTGGTGATGCACCGAAGCTACAAAGTAAATGATATTCAGGAACTTCAGATAAAAGCGGCTGCCGATTTAGGGGTGCTTTTTCTGGATGGTTTTGGCGATGGCATACTGATTGAACTGGGAAATGGCTATTCGTACATGAAACACCTGGGTGTGGAGGAAGTTAATTCAGTGGCTTTTGGAATATTACAGGCCAGCCGCGTTCGGGTTTCAAAAACGGAGTACATTTCATGTCCGAGTTGTGGTCGTACCATGTTCCGCCTGCAAACGGTAATTGCCCGTGTGAAGGAAAAAACATCGCATCTGAAAGGTCTGAAAATTGCCATTATGGGATGTATAGTAAACGGTCCCGGCGAAATGGCCGATGCCGATTATGGCTATGTGGGCTTCGGTCGCGGTAAGGTGAGTCTCTATAAAAAGAAGGAGTGTATTGAAAAAGGGATCAACGAGGAGGAAGCTGTCGATCGGTTGATTGCGTTGATCAAAGAAAATGGAGACTGGACAGAGAATGAATCTTAAATGATTAATGTTTAATGATAAATGATTAATGGGTGCGGTTATGTGAGGATGTACGTTTAAAGAGTATATGGTGGTTGAAATGGGTTTGGAATAGAGTATAGCACATAATAATTTGTAAAAATAAGTTTTATATGAAGAAAGTACTATTTGTTTTAGTGTTGGCCGCAATGGCGGGAGTGATGAATGCACAGGTTCAGGGAAAATCGCTGGGTTTGAGGTTTGGAAATGCCGGTGAAATTTCGTATCAACATCCTTTGTCGGGTGCTACCCGCCTGGAAGTGGATTTGGGATTTGGATCCTGGAAGACGGGGGGTGTGTATTTGAATGGTATTCACCACTGGGTAATGGACTTATCGGAACTGCACCCTGGTTTTAACTGGTATTACGGCGTCGGGGCTGCTGTGGGTATCAATACGAATGTATTTGCTGCCGGAGTGGTTGGTGATATCGGTATTGAATATAATTTTGATTTTCCTTTGCAATTGTCCCTCGACTGGCGCCCGGGTTTATTTGTAGTACCAAAATTAGGTTTGGGATGGGATGGTGTAGCACTGTCGGCCCGCTGGAGGTTCTAATTTAAATTTACTTTACATCTGTTAGCTACCAGTCAAAAAAGAAACCAGAAAAACTTGTTTTTTACGTGCAATATGTTTATATTTGCACGTAAACTTTATATAGAGCAATATGAACACCAAACTGACATTAAATTTAGATAAAAGTATCATTGACGAGGCAAAATCCTATGCGAAAAAGAATCAGGTTAGTTTGTCCAAGCTAATTGAAAACTATTTAAACTCACTTGTTAGAACAAGTCATACGAAAACCACGAAAATAAGTCCCCTTGTAGAGAGTTTAACCGGTGTAATATCGTCTGAAGTAGATGAAAGAATAAATTATCGTGACTATTTAACAGAAAAATACTCATAATGGAGAATTTGTTAATTGACACGAATATCGTAGTTGATTTGCTTTCAAAGCGGAAAAACTTTTATCAGGAAGCCCAGGAATTGTTTACTCTTGCAGATGAACAAGAGATTAAACTATCAATTTCCTCTTTGACATTTGCAAACACTCACTACTTGCTTTCAAAAGAGTTGAATACAAATGAAGCCCGGAAAGTATTGATAAAGTTCAAACTTTTAGTGAGTATTTTACCTCTTGACGATAAAATTTTGGAATTAGCTTTGTCTTCTGATTTTAATGACTTTGAAGATGCAATTCAATATTATACGGCTTTAGAAAATAAATTAAGTGTCATCATAACGAGGAACAAAAAAGATTTTAAAACATCTAAACTTCCTGTTTTGACAGCCAAAGAATATTTAAACAGATAATTGTGTACAGAAAACAGGCACTAAGCACAATCCAATTCGGTTTGAAGCTTAGTGCTTTCTTAATTACTTGTCTTGCATCCCTGAGTCCTATCATTTAGTTTTCTCAGGGGTGAAAAAGTACGTTTGATTTATTGCAAAACGGCAACAGCTTTTTCCACTGCTTTCTGTATTCCGGCTGCATTTTTTCCTCCTGCCGAAGCAAAGAAGGGTTGTCCGCCGCCGCCGCCCTGTATTTCTTTCGCTGCTTCGCGGGCGATGTTTACCGCATTTAATCCTTTTTCTACCAAATCGTCGCTGAGTAAGACAGTTAGCGATGGTTTGCCTTCGTGTACACATCCGGCCACAAAGAACAGTCCCTGGTTTTGGATGTTCCGAATCTGGAACGCCAGTGTTTTTACCTGATCGACCGAAAGACTGCCTTCGAAACGAATTACTTTTACCTCGTTCACCATCGAAGCTTTAATTTCTTTTGCCTGACTGAGCAGTTGGTCACGCAGAGCCAGAATCTTTTCAAAACTCATGGCTTCCACCTGCTTTTTAAGTGATGATGCTTCTTCGGTCATCTTTTTCAGTGCATTAACTACATCGGGAGCCTGACCCAGCAAATCTCTGGCTTGCGCCACGATGTCTTCCTGCTGGTTTAAATATTCTTCAACAGCCTGGCCTGTAATTGCTTCAAGTCGACGAATACCTGCTGCAATCGAACTTTCAGAAATAATTTTCACCATCCCGATTTGTCCGGTCGATTCCACGTGGGTGCCTCCACACAGTTCGGTGGAAGTGCCAAACTGGATCACGCGTACGGTCTCTCCGTATTTTTCGCCAAACAAAGCCATGGCTCCCATGGCCTGAGCCTGTGCAATCGGAGTTTCTCGCATTTCGTTACGTTGATGGTCTTCACGAATTTTCCGGTTGGCAATGGCTTCTACCGCACGGATTTCTTCGCGCGTCATTTTCTGAAAATGGGAGAAGTCGAAACGAAGACTTTCGGGACTCACAAACGATCCTTTTTGTTCCACATGTGTGCCCAGTACTTCGCGTAAGGCTTCGTGCAACAGGTGTGTTGCTGTGTGGTTGTTGCAGGTGGACTGGCGGTTCAACGTATTAATCGTGGCGGTAAATGTCTCAGATGGATCGGCCGGCAATTGCTTACAAAGATGAACCGACAGGTTATTTTCTTTTTTCGTGTCGAAAATGGCAATTGTTTCAGTACCATTACTCAGTGTTCCGCTGTCACCAACCTGTCCGCCCATCTCGGCATAAAAGGGAGTGGCAGATAGTACAAGCTGATAGTATTCCTGATTTTTTTGTTTCACCTTGCGGTAACGCAGGATGGATGTTTCACATGAAGTTAGGTCATATCCCACAAAAGTGCTGTCGCCTTCGCGAATAATCACCCAGTCGCCGGTTTCAACTGCGGCGGCATTGCGGGCACGTTCCTTTTGCTTCTGCATTTCTGCGTTGAAATCGTCAATATTTACGGTAAATCCGTGCTCGCGGGCAATCAACTCTGTAAGGTCGAGCGGGAAACCAAAGGTGTCGTACAGTGTAAAGGCATCTTTGCCGGCGATTTGGTTGGCAGGAGCCTGGTTGATGTCCCTGGCCGAAGCTACGTTTTTATTTCCCGAAGCATCTTCCATTACTTTATCCAGCAAGCGGATACCCGTTTCAAGTGTACGCAGAAACGAATCTTCTTCTTCTTTAACCACCTTTTCGATAAGCACCTGTTGTGCCGGTAATTCGGGATACGCCTGTCCCATCACTTTTACCAAAACAGGAATAAGCTGGTACATAAACGCCTGACGTTGGCCGAGGAAGGTGTAGCCGTAGCGAACTGCTCGGCGCAAAATACGGCGAATCACATAACCAGCTTTGGCATTTGAAGGCAATTGTCCGTCGGTAATCGAAAATGAAATGGTACGGATATGGTCGGCAATAACACGCATGGCCACATCGGTTTTCTCATTGCTTCCGTACTTAATTCCACACAGAGTAGCAATTTCCTGAATAATGGGCTGGAAAATATCGGTATCGTAGTTCGACTGTTTACCCTGAATAGCCATGCAAAGCCGCTCAAAGCCCATCCCGGTGTCGATTACCTTAGCAGGCAGCGACTCGAGCGAACCATCGGCCTTACGGTTGTACTGCATGAATACATTGTTCCAGATTTCGATAACCTGGGGATGACTGCCGTTTACCAGGGTCAGTCCGTCGATTTTTGCACGGTCATCATCGTGACGGATGTCAATGTGGATTTCCGAGCAGGGTCCGCAGGGTCCGGTATCGCCCATTTCCCAGAAATTATCTTTTTTATTGCCGTTGATGATGCGGTTGGCCGGCAGAAATTGTTCCCAGATAGCAGCTGCTTCGTCGTCGCGCTGTAAACCTTCGGCTGGTGAACCTTCGAAAACGGTCACATACAGCCGGTCTTTATCCAGCTTCAGTACATCGGTTAAGTATTCCCAGGCCCATTCTATGGCTTCTTTCTTAAAATAATCGCCAAACGACCAGTTACCGAGCATCTCGAACATGGTGTGGTGGTAGGTGTCGTGACCCACTTCTTCAAGGTCGTTGTGCTTACCACTTACCCGCAGGCATTTCTGCGAATCGGCCACCCGGGGGTATTTCACCGGGTCGTTGCCGAGTATAATGTTCTTAAACTGATTCATGCCCGCATTGGTAAACATCAGGGTAGGGTCATCCTTAATAACCATGGGGGCAGAAGGTACAATTTTATGATCTTTGGAAGCAAAAAAATCGAGAAACGATTGGCGTATTTCCTGTGACGTCATATAATAAAATCTAAATTGCAGTAAAAGGTCTGCAAAAGTACTTCAATTTTATTACTTTTGCACCACATCGATTGATAAAAGTTTATAATTGAAGAAAAAAGATGGCCAAAAAGAAGTTTCACTTTAACCCGGAATCGCTGAGTTACGAGGAAATCGAACACACCATTCTACATAAAGTAAAACGCTTACTCATCCATCTGTTCTCGGGTGTTTCGCTTGGAGCAGGTTTCTTCTTTATTTTCGTCACTTTTGTGGCTTCTCCCGAGGAAAAACAACTTTCACAGGAACGAAACCGTCTTCATGCACAATACAAACTGCTGGAGCGGAGTATGGACGACATGTATGCGGTGCTCCGCGATTTACAGCAACGCGACGATAACCTGTACCGCGTAATTTTTCAGGCTGATCCCATTCCGTATGCCCTTCGTACTGTAGGTTCGCGCGATAGCGAATATTACAAGCAGTTACTGGCGATGACCAATTCGGAAATAGCAGTAGAAACCACCCGTAAATTTGATGCGCTTCGCAAGCAGTTTTATATTCAATCGAAATCGTACGACGACCTGGTCAAGATGGCCCAGAATCAGGAAAAGATGTTGCAGAGTATTCCTGCTATTATGCCGGTACTCAACAAAGATTTAAAGCAAACTGCATCGGGCTATGGCTGGCGTATCGACCCGATTTACCGCACGCGTCGTTTTCACGAAGGCATGGACTTTACAGCTCCTACCGGTACCGACATATTTGCGACTGGTAAAGGCAGAGTTACTTTTGCCGGCTGGCGCCAGGGCTATGGCAATACGGTGATGATCGACCACGGATTTAACTATAAAACACTCTATGCTCATATGCATATGATAGGAGTGCGTGTTGGTCAGCAGGTGAACCGTGGCGAAGTGATAGGAAAGGTGGGAAATACCGGCAAATCGACGGGCCCCCACCTTCATTATGAAGTGCATTATCGGGGACAACCTACAAATCCTCAGCATTACTACTTCCTTGACTTGTCGCCTGAAGAATACGACCAAATGGTTCAGTTAAGTAATAATGCCGGTCAGATGTTCGATTAATAAACAAGGGCCGGAAGTGTGTTTAGTACTTTCCGACCCTGTTAACTAGTTTTATCCGGCTTCTTACAACCTCGCTTTCAACGCTGCTGTTTCGGCTTCGAAACCTGGTTTTTCAAGCAACGCAAACATATTCTTCTTATATGCTTCCACTCCCGGTTGATCGAACGGATTCACTCCCAGTAAATAACCACTTATACCACAGGCTTTTTCGAAGAAGTAAAACAGCTGACCCAGGTAATATTCATTTAACTTAGGAAGTTCAATTTTCAGATTGGGTACACCACCATCGATGTGTGCCAGCAAGGTACCCAGTTCGGCCATTTTATTTACTTCATCCACCCGTTTTCCGGCCAGGAAGTTCAGTCCATCGAGGTTAGCAGGATCGGAAGGTACCAATACCTTGTGGTCGCTTTCCTTCACAGAGATAACTGTCTCGAAAATCGTACGTTCGCCTTCCTGAATCCATTGTCCCATCGAATGAAGGTCGGTTGTAAAGTCCACAGCTGCCGGGAAAATACCCAAATTGTCTTTTCCTTCACTTTCCCCGTACAATTGTTTCCACCATTCTGAAACAAAATGCAGTTTAGGGTGGTAGTTCACCAGAATTTCTATTTTCTTACCGCTCTTGTACAGCTCATTTCGCACTGCTGCATACTGAGAGGCAAGGTTATTTTCAAAGGCAACATTTTCCCCTGTTTGCACTTCCATATCTACTGCACCTTTTACCAACTGACGGATGTCGAAACCGGCAACAGCAATAGGAAGCAATCCAACCGGTGAAAGTACCGAATAGCGACCTCCGATGTTATCTTCAATAACGTAGGTTTTATAACCTTCCTGTACAGCCAGGGTACGCAGTGCACCACGTGCTTTATCAGTAACAGCAACAATGAGGTCGCGGGCAGCTTCTTTTCCTTGCTGCTCTTCGAGTTGTGTTTTCAGCAAACGAAAAGCCAGTGCGGGTTCGGTAGTAGTTCCCGATTTCGAAATGGAAATGATACCGAATTTCTTTGTTTTTAGTAACTGCTGAAGTTCGAAAAGATAATCTTCACCTATATTTTGACCTGCATAAACGATAGCAGGACTTTTCCGTTCGGTTTGCAACCAGTCGAAGCTGTTGGAAAGCGCATCGATGGTGGCTTTGGCTCCGAGATAACTTCCGCCGATACCAATCACCACCACCACTTCGCAATTCTTACGCAGGATAGCGGCCGTAGCTTCCACATCGGCCAGATGTGCCTCGTCGATCGACGAAGGTAGATTCAACCAACCCAGAAAATCATTTCCCTTACCAGTACCACGATGCAGGTCAGCATTGGCCGCATCGGCTTTCGATTTCCAGCCTTCAACGGCCTCTTTGGTTACAAAGCCATAGGCTTTATCAATCGATAATTTAATGTTGTTCATATCCATATCTTTGTTGTTGATTATTTTAATTTGTCGGTCAATTCTCTGATTTTTAATAAAGGAGAGTTGCGATTGTAGAGAATTTCATACACGGCATCCACAATGGGCATATCCACCTTGTATTTCTGATTGATTTCGTAAATCGTTTTGGTTGCGTAATATCCTTCAGCGATCATCTCCATTTCCATTTGTGCCGTTTTTACCGAATACCCTTTGCCTATCATTGTGCCAAACAGGCGGTTACGACTAAATTTTGAGTAAGCAGTAACCAACAGGTCACCCAGATAAGCCGATTCATTGATGTCGCGGTGAAGCGGATTGGTGGCATTGCAAAAACGGTTTATTTCCTGAATGGCATTAGAGATGAGCACCGACTGGAAATTATCCCCGTATTTTAATCCATGGCAAATGCCTGCCGCAATGGAGTAAATATTCTTCATTACCGAAGAATATTCCATTCCGGTAACATCATCGCTGGTGGTTGTTTTTACAAAATTGGTAGAGAATTTCTGTGCAAGCATTTTTGCTCTTTCCCGCGATGCGGAGGCTATAGTGAGGTACGAAAGTCGCTCGAGCGCCACTTCTTCGGCATGACATGGACCTGCCAGTACCGCCAGATTTTCTTTAGGTACATTGTAAACCTGTTCGAAAAAGTCAGTGATAATCAGGTTTTCATCAGGAACAATTCCTTTAATTGCCGAGACGATGATTTTGTTGTCAATTCTGCGACGTAAGCGTTTCAGGTGTTGTTTCAAAAAAGGAGAAGGCGTTGCAAAAATCAGGATATCGGAAGTGGCCACCAGGTGATTGATATTGCTGGTGAAGTTAATTCTGTCGGTATCGAACTTCACTCCGGTAAGGTAGGATGGATTTTTGCTCAATCGGATGAAATCATCGATTTGTTCCTGACGGCGCATATACCAGTTGATTTCCGGGGTATTGCTCAGCACAATTTTGGCGATTGCTGTGGCCCAGCTGCCTCCGCCAAGAACTGCTATTCGTTGTCTTTCAGCCATAATGACTTAATTAACTATTCTGATTAGCGTCTTCTTCTTCACCACGATTGGTTACAACCGGTTTCATCTGTGGGAAGAATAATACCTCCTGAATAGCCTGCTGACCGGTCATCAACATGACCAGACGGTCCATTCCGATGCCCATTCCCGAAGTGGGAGGCATTCCATATTCAAGTGATCGTACAAAGTCCATATCGATGTGCATGGCTTCGTCGTCGCCTTTCTCACTGAGTTTCAACTGATCCTGGAAACGCTCCAGCTGGTCGATCGGGTCGTTGAGCTCAGAATAAGCATTGGCCAGTTCTTTACCGTTCACCATCAGCTCGAAACGCTCGGTGAGTTCGGGATTGGTACGGTGGCGTTTACACAACGGACTCATTTCCATAGGATAATCAGTAATAAAGGTAGGCTGGATATAATTTCCTTCGCATTTCTCACCAAAGATTTCATCAATCATCTTCCCTTTACCCATCGTTTTATCCACTTCAATATGAAGCTTTTTGCATACTTCGCGCAACTCATCTTCGTTCATTCCGTTGATGTCAATGCCTGTATGTTCCTTAATCGCATCAATCATGGTAACACGGCGGAAGGGAGTTTTAAACGAAATGGTTTTATCGCCTACCTGAAGTTCTGTAGTGCCGTTTACGTCGAGACAGATTTTTTCAACCATATTCTCAGTGAATTCCATCATCCAGTTGTAATCCTTGTAGGCCACGTAAATTTCCATGGCTGTAAATTCCGGATTGTGGGTACGGTCCATCCCTTCGTTACGGAAGTTTTTCGAGAATTCATACACTCCTTCAAAACCACCCACTATCAATCGTTTCAGATACAGTTCGTTGGCTATACGCAGGTACAATGGAATATCGAGCGCGTTGTGATGTGTAATAAACGGACGTGCGGCTGCTCCTCCCGGAATCGACTGAAGTACAGGCGTTTCTACTTCCATATAGCCCATACCGTTGAAATATTCACGCATGGAATTGTACACTTTGGTACGTTTGATAAAAATATCCTTTATGCCTTCGTTTACCACCAGGTCGACATAGCGCTGACGGTAGCGTTGCTCCGGATCTTCAAATGCATCGAAGGCTACGCCATCTTTATATTTAACAATTGGAAGCGGTCGAAGGGCTTTCGAAAGCACGGTAAGTTCCTGAGCATGAACTGAAATTTCGCCCATTTGCGTGCGGAAAACATAGCCTTTAATACCAATGAAATCACCTATATCGAGAAGTTTCTTAAAAACGGTGTTGTACATCTCAGGCTGCTCTTCGGTGCTGATGTCATCGCGACTCACATATACCTGTATACGTCCTTTCGAATCCTGTATTTCAATAAACGAAGCCTTTCCCATGATGCGACGGCTCATCAGTCTTCCGGCGATACATACCGGTTTTCCACTTTCTTCATCCTTGAATTCAGCCTTAATATCAGTGGAATATGCGTTGGTTGGATATAATGCTGCGGGGTAGGGGTCGATGCCCATTTCACGTAACCTGTTCAGACTTTGACGTCTGAAAACTTCCTGTTCACTCAGTTCTATACTCATAACCCTATTATTTCAAAATTGCTGCAAAAGTACAAAAAAAGGATGGAAAATCGGTAAAAGCAGGTTAAATCATAAATATTCAATTATTTCGCATTTTGTTAAACAAAAATTTACTATATTTGTTTCATAGTTACTTAGAATTGTTAATCTTTAGTCTAATTGCAGAGGGACGCAGCTAAACCCGTAGGAATGAAGCACTATTCATCGATCGGGAAGGGTTGTTGTCGCTTTGTGTAAACGTTTTAAATGTGTTTACCATGAGAAAAACTGTACTACTTTTACTGTTTTCAGGGGTGATTACTGCTTTGTCTGCTCAACAGCTGCTGGTAAAATCGATCAGTAAACAAACCTTTTCCGAATCCGGTGGGTATTTCTATCCGAAATTCAGTCCCGACGGTTCTTTTCTACTACTAACTTCAGCAAATTATGCCGGTTTAAAACAAGCTTTTCTTGCCAATCAACAGGTCAGGGAACTAAGTTCGGATCCTGGTGCAGGTTATAATGCACAGCTGAGTTTCGATGGAAGTACCATCCTGTACACTAAAATTGAACTTGTCAATCGCTTGCGGCACAATTCGTTGTATAGCGTATCACTGGCTACAGGAGATAAAAAGCAGCTTACTGCACCTGCACGAGATCAGATTGCTCCCGCTTTTGCTGCCGGCAAGCCGGTATATGTAAAATCAAAAAGTCTGCAACGACCAGGGGTAGCTGCTTCTGAACTTAAACCGTTGGTTACGATTGAAGACCGCAAAATGGTGGTGTACTCATCCTCGGGTCGCAAAGTTCTCGATCCGGTAGGCAACGATGCCAGCTATATCTGGCCTTCTTTCTCTCCGGATGGAACTAAATTGCTGTTCACTGTCGCCGGAAGAGGAACCTACATTACCACCGCCGATGGAAAGAATCCGGTTGCACTTGGTAAGTTAAATGCTCCTGTATGGCTCAATGCAGGTTGGGTTATTGGCATGAACGACCTCGACGATGGAGGCCGTGTGGTGGAATCGACACTGTGGGCTGTGAGTGTTAACGGTAAAATTCGTCAGCAGTTGACTGCGTCCGATCAGGGTATTTTTATGTATCCAGCTGCTTCAGTTGATGGTAGAAGGATTGCGTTTAACAGTGATCGTGGCGGGATTTACCTGATGGAAATTCAATAATCTTAACCGGAGGAAATACCAATGAAAAGAATAATATTTAGTATACTGATGCTTGCCGCAGTAATCAGCATTATGGCAGCTGGTTTTACAGGTGTAAAAATCTATGTTAACCCTGGTCATGGTGGTTGGGATTCCAACGACCGTAATATTCAAACCATTCCTTTTGCCATGGGCGATACCCTGGGGTTTTGGGAATCGAAAAGTAATCTGATTAAAGGATTGTATCTGCGCGACCTGTTACAGGCCAGTGGGGCTACCGTATATATGTCTCGTACCCTCAACCGCACGCAGGACGACCGTACCCTTTCGGAAATTGCAGCCGAAGCCAATGCGAATAATGTGGATGCCTTTTTATCGATTCATAGTAATGCTGTGGGTGCTAATTCGGGAACCAATTATTTACTGTTGCTGTTCCACGGACGCGACAATGCACCTAAGTATCCGCAAAGTCTGGTGCAGGCACAGGCTGCCTGGCCACGACTGCTGACTAATCAGCTGACAGTATGGACGCACTATACTACTTCTACAAATATCCGGGGTGATTCTACTTTTTATGGCACTTACGGATTAGGTGTTCTTACTCCACTGGTGGTTCCGGGATTTCTTTCTGAAGGTTCGTTCCACGATTACAAACCGGAAACACATCGTTTACTGAATGCTGATTATTGCAAACTGGAAGCTACGAATTTTCACCGTTATTTCTGCGATTATTTTCAAGCACCTCTTCCTTCAACAGGTACAATTGCAGGTTATGTAAAAGGTGTGGATCAAACCATCAATCATCCCCAGTACATTTACAAAGCAGGAACTCACGACAGGTGGTTACCGCTGAACAAAGCGAGGGTGAAACTGATGAACTCAACCGGCGACTCTTTGAGTGGTTATCAGGTAGATACCTTATACAATGGAGTGTTTGCATTTCATCATTTGCAGCCCGGAACCTATAAATTACGTATCACTGCTGAGAATCATACAGCAAAGGATACGTCAGTGACTGTCACCGCTGCTGCTACTTCCTATGCTAAGATGATGCTGGTAAATCCTTCGTTGGTGGTTGCACGCGATACTACACCTAACTATCCCAATCCGGTACAGGATGCAGGAGCAGTAGCGCTACCCAATTATACGTTTACAAGAATTACGTCTCAGGTGCCTGATTGGCTGAATACGGCCCAAATCCGAAAGGTGTTGTTCCGGAACGATAAATGGTATGTGCTAACCACTGATCCGAAGATTTTAATCATCAATGCTACTACCAATGCTCTGATTTCAGAAATGAATCTGACTGGTATCAGTGGTGGACAATTGCCTTTAAGTGATATCGCTTTTTCGTCCGATGGATACCTGCTTGCCTGTAACAAGGAAATTGTCAGTTTGCCCGAAAATATGGGACGTTATTTCAAAGTGTATACCTGGAATGATGATAATGCAGTGCCATCACTGCTTTTCCAAACTCAGAGTCAGGGGAACTGGGCCAATGGTGAAATGGGAGAAACGATGGCAGTGAGTGGGCCGCGCTGGAGGTTTATGTTATATACAACTTCGGTAACTACCGGTACCAGTCGCGCTATTCGTATTGTGGGACTTAATTATGAAGAAGGGCAACAAACGGTAGGGTATAAGTATATGCTCAATTCCACAGCTTATACCGAGGCACTTTGGGGTAAAAAAGTGAAATTCACAGTTTCTCCATTCGGCAACGACCGTTTTGTAGTAGATAGCGACATTCTTCAGCCTACCGATTTCCAGTTCGACTGGGCAAAGCCCGACCGAGACCCGCTGATTGCGCATGGAACATTTACAGCTGAACCCTCGGCAGTTTCGTTTGGAAATGCCTTTTTTCGCCATGCAGGTGGTATAATGATGGCTGTGCCTCAAAGTGCAGCCGACTCTTCGGCAGTTACTCTTCGTTTGTATAATGTAAGCAACGGATTGGGACAGGCAGTTCCGGTTTCCGAAAGTTATACCACCGAAAGTGCTTCAACGGGAAAAGTGGCCTATATGGCTGCCGGAGCCAAAGTTACTGGTTACGATATTGAAATGCTGATGCTGGCCAGTCAACAGGGTGTGGCCCGTTTTAAATCGGTTGCTCCTGCTGTGAAAGCGAATATCTTTGCTTCGGAACTGAGTCTGGAGACCTTACAGGATGGATACCGTGTGAAATTTACGTTGAATGAAGCTTCTGAAACTACCCGTTTGCATGTGCAAAAGAATGGAGATGCTTCGGTCACGAAAACCTATGAGTTAGGAGCCTTACCCAAGGGTGTGAATTCGAAAGATTTTACCATGGCAGAGCTTGATTTGGAGGAAGGTAGCTTCAGCTGGAGTATTGAAGCTGCTACTTCGGGTATCGACCGGCCCATGAAATTTTCATCGGATGCGCTGGCGAGGATGCAGTTTTATTCGCCCCGTGGAGTTGCTGTTGATAAATCAATGGAAAGTAAATACTTTGGTAGGGTTTACGCATCCGAAACGGTACCAGGAGCGGTAACACTCCGTTCAACAACCGATGGAATTTACATTTTGAACTCAGCGCTGGAAGATGTAACCAATCAAGGTGCAGCCTCCTATGCAGG
>JANJXE010000028.1 GCA_024709185.1 Paludibacter sp. | reverse complement strand
CGCACAGAAAATAACAGTGACAGCTAGCATCGATTCTACTCAGTTGTGGATTGGTCAGCAAACCCGTATGGTGTTTGAACTGAGTCAAAGCCCCGGCCAGCGGGTTCAATCCCCGGTTTTTTCGGATGTGATTGTTGAGGGGATTGAAATGGTGGAACCCATGAAAAGCGATACATCCACATCGCCCGACGGACATCAGATAATACGTCAAACATATGTGGTTACCTCCTTTACCGATTCATTGTACCTTATTCCTGCTTTTCCCTTTGTGAGTGAAGGTGAGGATACAGTTTGGTCGAATTCCCTTTCACTGAAGGTTATTCAGCCTTTTGAAATAGATACGGCTGCGAATGCAATTACAGATATTAAAGATGTGGTAACGCCTCCTTTCAACCTGAAGTATTACCTGAAAAAAATATTTCCCTGGCTGATTGGAGTGCTTCTCCTGGTGGGTATCGTATTCCTTGTAAGGCGACTAATCAGGAAAAAACCTGTTGAAGAGGCGAAAGCGCCTGAGCTTCAAATTCCTCCCCACGAACTGGCTCTTGGCAAACTGATGAAGCTCCACGAAGAAAAATTATGGCAGCAAAATCGTCAAAAGGAATACCACACGGCGCTTACCGATATCCTGAGAGAATATATTGAACTGAGCTTCTCAATACCTGCTCCTGAACTTACATCGGATGAGATTCTTAGCTTTTTATCGGTACTTCGTAAGGAGAACAAACAAGCCTACAGCACACTGGAGCAAATTCTGAAACTGGCCGACCTTGTGAAATTCGCTAAGTTTAAGGCCCTTCCCGATGAAAATGAGCTTAGTTATTCGAAGGCTATCGAGTTTATTAACCTGACAAAAGCAGAGGAGGCGAAAGAAGATGACATTTCATAATCCGGAATATTTGTTTGGTTTACTGGTGCTGATACCTATGGTGTATTGGTTCCTGAAGGAATTGCATCGATCGGATGCCAGCCTGCAGATTTCTTCACACCGCAGCCTGAGGTCATTTCCTCGCAGTATGAAGGTTAAACTTCTGAATGTTCCTTATTACCTGCGTTTTTTGTCGGTTGCCCTTCTGATTATCGCCATCGCCCGTCCGCAGTCGTCGGATTCGTGGCGTACCGAGAATACCGAGGGGATTGATATCATGATTGCGCTGGATATTTCAGGATCAATGTTGGCTGAAGATTTTCGTCCAAACCGGTTGGAAGCTTCCAAGTCGGTTGCTAACGAGTTTATCCTTTCCCGTCCGAACGACAATATCGGTTTGGTCTTGTTTGCAGCTAAAAGTTTTACCCAATGTCCGCTGACAACTGATCATACGGTGCTCATCAATCTTTTTAACAGCATAAATTATGGAATGATAGAGGATGGTACTGCGATTGGACTAGGGCTGGCTAATTCGGTGGCCCGACTGAAGGAAAGTAAAGCCAAATCGAAAGTTGTGATTTTGTTGACCGATGGGGATAATAACCGTGGTGATATTGCACCTGTTTCGGCGGGTGAGCTTGCAAAAGCAATGGGAATAAGAGTTTACACTATCGGTGTGGGGTCTCATGGCATGGTAAACATCCCGATTCAGACACCGCTTGGAATGCAGTATCAGCAAATTGAGTCGGCTTTTGATGAACGTCCTCTGAAAGAGATTGCTGAGATGACAGGTGGTCAGTATTTCAGGGCTACCAATAACGAGAAGTTACGCAGTATTTATGCTGAAATCGATCAGATGGAAAAAACAAAGATCAACGTGCGTGAATACAGTAAAAAATACGAGGAGTATTTTCTGTTTGCACTCGCAGCACTGGTATTACTTATAGCTGAAGTGCTTATGCGAAATGTATATTTACGGAAAATTCCCTGATTGTAAAGTAAGAAGACTATGTTTAGATTCGCAGAACCCGAATACTTATTTATACTAGCCATACTCCCTGTATTGGCGACGATCTTCTTCTTTCGCAGGAGGCAGCACAGGAGGAATATCCGCAGTTTTGGCGATCCCGAACTGCTGGTACAACTGATGCCGAATATGTCGACCGTGCGGCCGGTAGTGAAGTTCGGATTGACCTTGGTGGGCGTTACCTTATTGGCAATAGTGCTGGCACGCCCCCAGTTTGGTACCAAAACAGAAGAGGTAAAGCGCCAGGGTATAGAGGTAATGGTGGTGCTCGATATTTCGAACTCAATGATGGCTCAGGATGTACAGCCCAGTAGGCTTGATAAATCGAAACAGGTACTCTCGAGGCTGATTGATCAGATGAAAGACGATAAAGTGGGAATGGTGGTTTTTGCAGGAGATGCATTTACGCAATTGCCCATTACGTCCGACTATGTTTCAGCCAAGATATTTCTTCAGTCGATAAGCCCTAAGCTGATTGCCCGTCAGGGTACAGCTATTGGTTCAGCACTTGAGCTGGCTGTGAATTCATTTTCGCCCAATAGCCAGGCCTCTAAGGCAATTGTATTGATTACCGATGGCGAGAATCACGAAGATAATGCCGTTGAAGCGGCTAAAATGGCTTTGGGCAAAGATATTGTGGTTCATGTCATTGGGATGGGCCGCCCCGAAGGTGCTCCTATTCCTGTAGAAGGCTCGATGAGTTTCTGGAAAGATAAAGAGGGTAATGTGGTGGTGTCGAAGTTAAACGAAGAGATGTGTAAGGAAATCGCCCTGGCAGGCAATGGGGTGTATGTGCGAGCAGATAATACCAATGCAGCCTACCGTGCGGTTTCGTCGGAGCTCGACACATTGGCTAAAACTGATATCACCTCCACTGTTTTTGCTGAGTACAACGAGCAATTTCAGTCCTTTGCAATCCTGGCTTTGTTGCTGCTGGTAGTTGAATTTTTCGTTTTCGAACGCATCAATAAACGCCTGAATCGTCTGCGGATTTTTGATTTAAAAGAGAAAATGTAAGCCCTATGAGTGTGAAGCTAGTTATATGGATTATTGGTCTTACCAGCATTTGCTATCCTGCATTGGCACAGGAGGAGTATGGTCCTTTGCGTGCCGGAAATAAAAGCTACAAGGCTCAAAAGTTCACAGAAGCTGAAATTGAATACCGCAAGGGATTGCAAAAGAACAAACAATCGTTCGATGCAGTTTACAATCTGGGTAATGCCTTATTCCGTCAGCAGAAATACAAGGAAGCCCTGGAGTTATATCAGGCAGCGGCTCCAATGGAACAGGAATCAAAACTGAAGCGGGCAGCAGCTTTTCACAATGCCGGCAATGCCCTATTGTTAGAAAAAAAAGTAAAGGAAAGTATTGAAGCTTATAAGCAGGCATTGCGACTGAATCCTTCGGATGATGATACCCGGTATAATCTTGCCTTCGCTCAGTACCTGTTGAAAAATCAACAGGAGCCACCTCCACAGCAGCAACCACAACCGCAGGATCAGAAACAGGATCAGCAGCAGGATCAACAGCAACAGCCTCCGCAAAATGACCAAATGTCGAAAGAACAGGCCGAACAGATTTTGCAGGCTCTGATGCAGGAGGAAAAAGAAACGATGGAAAAGGCTAAGAAACAGCCCAAAGCAACCCGTAAGGGAACAGAAAAAGATTGGTAATATTAAGTAGAAATAACAGCTAAATAGCTCTGCAAATTCGTACATATGCTACAAAGAGGGATAATTCCGCTATTGCTCGTACTGCTATCAGTACCGATGGCATGGGCAAATGATGTAAAGCTTACGGCTTCAGCTCCGGCAACGGTTATCATGGGTAAGCCCTTTCAGATAACCTATACGGCTAACGCCAAGGTGGGCGATTTCAGAGCCCCTGCAATCACCAATTTTGATGTGCTTGCAGGTCCCTTTAAATCGGAGAGTTACAGCTCGCAAATTATCAATGGCAATATGAGTTCTACAGTTTCTATTGCCTTTACCTATACGCTTCAGCCTCAGAAAACAGGAACCTTTACCATCCCATCGGCCAGTGTGACGGTGGATGGAGAACGATATACCTCCAATGGATTAAGTATTAAGGTGTTACCAGCCGACGAACAGTCATCATCTTCTTCTTCCGGTTCCTCAGCTTCGAATGCTAATATTTCAGCTCAGAATTTATTCATCCGACCCATTCTTTCCAAAACGACCGTTTTTGAACAGGAAGCCGTAAAACTGACCTATAAATTGTATACTACCTACGATGTCGTACAGTGTACTGCCAGTTCCATTCCCGATTTTAAAGGTTTTTTATCTCAGGAAATGGAACGTTCGACCAATACACAATTGGATTACGAGAATTATAACGGAAAGAATTACCTTACAGCTGTATTATTTGAAACCTTGTTATATCCCCAGTCGTCGGGAGAAATTGCCATCGATAAAGCAACTTTTGAAGCGATTATTCGGGTGCAAAGCCGTCAACAGGTGCGCAGTATCTTTGATGAATTTTTTGAATCCTACAGCAATGTGCCCCGAACGATTGAAGTGCCTGCTGTACGTCTGAATGTAAAAGCGTTGCCTTCCGGAAAGCCTGCTGATTTCAGTGGCGTTGTGGGCAGTTTTTCACTATCTTCCAGCATCTCATCGGAACAGGTTAAGGTGAACGATGCAGTAACGCTGACAATTAATATCACAGGCAATGGAAACATGCGGTTAATCAGCAATCCATCCATCGAGTTTCCGGAAGCATTTGAAGTGTACGATCCTAAAGTAAATAATAATTTTAAGGTTTCAGGTAATGGTTTGGGAGGGACAAAATCGGTGGAAATTATGTTCATTCCCCGTCATGCCGGAACATTTGAAATACCGGCCTACCGTTTGTCGTATTTCGACTTAAAAGACAAACGATACAAAACACTTTCGTCGCCTGCCTATACAATCCAGGTCCTTAAGAGCGATGGCACCGTGGAAGAGTCGGTGGTGGTCGGAAGTACCGCATCGCGTAAAGAAAATGTAAAACAGCTGGGGAACGACATCCGTTACATTTATACCGGTGAGTTGAAACTGGTGAAGCAAGTGGATTATCTTATCGATGGATTTGTAAACTGGCTTTTGTACCTTATACCTGCATTCATTGCAATGGTGTTGTTTGTTGTCTTCCGTAAGCAATTGAAAGAAAATGCCAACGCAACCCTGATGAAAAATAAACGGGCCAATAAAATTGCCCGTAAACGACTGAAAATGGCAATGAAAATGCTAAGGGAAGGAAATGCCGAGAGGTTCTACGAAGAGCTTATGAAGGGAATGTGGACCTATCTGAGCGATAAATTATCGATACCTGTTGCCGAACTTACAAAGGAAAAAGTAATAGCTGTTCTTCATGATAAAGGGGTGGCTGAACAAACAGCTAATGCCTGTATTGACTTGTTGAATGAATGCGAATTTGCCCGATATGCACCTTCATCGGGACAGCAACACAGAGATCAGCTGTATGACACCACAGCACGGTTGATTGGCGAACTTGAAAATGGAATAAAAAATTAAGGCGATAGTACAATGAAACAACTACTCATATTTACCGCATTGTCGTTGTTGCTGGCACCGATGTTGGTCGTTGCCGGAGATTCAACTGCTGTTACGCTCGCTAACCGTTTGTATGCATCAGGAAGTTATCCTGAAGCAGTGGAACACTACGAACAACTCTTGCTTGCCGAAGGTGAAGCGCCTGAGCTGTATTACAATCTGGGGAATGCCTATTTTAAGGAAAATAACCTGGGAAAAGCAATCCTGAATTACGAAAGGGCTTTGCGTCTGAAACCGGACTATGCCGATGCTCAACACAACCTGGAATTTGCGAATCTGAAGGTGGTTGACAACATTGATACCGGCGATTCATTTTTTCTAAAGAAATGGACCCAGATGCTTATTAAATTACGTACTTCAAACGGTTGGTTTTTGTTCGGGGGAATCGTTTTTACGCTGACAATGATATCATTACTATTATTTGTGTTTGGAAAAACGATGCTGGTTAGGAAATCGTTTTTCTACCTGGGCGTGGTTGGTTTTGTTGTAAGTATTTCAGCTGTAGTGTTTTCAGGTATTCGTAAACAACAAATGCTGAATCATAATGAGGCTATTGTGCTTTCAGGCGTTGTAGTGGTAAAGAGTGCTCCCGATAAGAGTGGTACCGATTTATATCAGCTACATGAAGGGACTAAAGTCAATGTAATCAGTGTACTGGGCGACTGGTACGAAGTAAGGCCCGGAAGCAATAGTGTGGGTTGGGTAGAAATAAAACACCTGGAAAAAATTTAAGTATGCTTGAAACCCTGCTGGAGTTCGATCGCTCTCTTTTTTTGATTATTAATGGATGGAATAACCCTTTTTTCGATGAGGTAATGTTCTTTGTCAGTAAAGTATGGATATGGATTCCACTGTATCTTACGTTTATTATATATGCTATCCGCCGTTGGAAACTGGAGTCGATCTGGATTATCGTTGCAATGATACTGTGTGTGATTGCAACCGATCAGCTGACCAATTTAACCAAGGAAGTGTTTCAGCGATTACGACCTTCCCACGAACCTTTGCTCTCGGGACTTGTACACCATGTAAATGGCTATG
>JANJXE010000294.1 GCA_024709185.1 Paludibacter sp. | reverse complement strand
CAGAATTACCTGTCGAGTCATAATAGCTGAGGTTCGGAAGTTGTTCACTCATTCCGAAATATGCCACCATCGCATAAGCACGCTTGGTTACCCGTTCGAGATCGTTGATTGCACCGGTTGATATCTGATGCAAAAACACTTCTTCAGCCGCACGACCACCAAGTGTAGCACACATTTCATCGAGTAGATGTTCACGTACCGTAAGCTGACGTTCTTCTGGCAGGTACCAGGCTGCACCCAGGGCTTCACCCCTTGGTACAATGGTCACTTTCACCAACGGACTGGCATGTTCGAGCATCCAGCTAATGGTAGCATGTCCCGCTTCGTGATACGCAATCGACTTCTTCTCCGATTGAGTAATAATTTTCGTTTTCTTTTCCAATCCACCAATAATACGGTCGACTGCATCCAGAAAATCCTGTTTTTCGACAAATGATTTGCCTTTACGGGCTGCAATCAGGGCAGCTTCATTACACACATTGGCGATATCGGCACCCGAGAAACCAGGTGTTTGCTTGGCCAGGAAGTTCACATCGACCGTTTCGTTAATTTTTATCGGACGAAGGTGAACGTTGAAAATTTGCTTTCGTTCGTGCACATCCGGCAGGTCAACGTGAATCTGACGATCGAAACGACCGGCACGCAACAATGCTTTATCGAGAATATCGGCACGGTTGGTAGCAGCCAGAATAATAACACCGCTGTTCGATCCAAAACCATCCATTTCGGTTAGCAACTGATTCAACGTATTTTCACGTTCATCGTTACTGCCCATATTCGGATTTTTACCACGGGCACGTCCCACAGCGTCAATTTCATCAATAAAAATAATACATGGAGATTTCTCCTTTGCCTGGCGGAACAAGTCACGTACACGAGAGGCACCCACCCCCACGAACATTTCCACAAAGTCGGAACCCGACATTGAGAAAAAAGGTACATCAGCTTCACCAGCAACAGCTTTTGCCAGCAATGTCTTACCTGTACCCGGAGGTCCAACGAGCAGTGCACCCTTCGGAATTTTTCCACCCAGTTCAGTATATTTGCCCGGATTTTTCAGGAAGGCTACAATTTCCTCAATTTCCTGTTTCGCACCTGCCAATCCTGCTACATCCTTAAATGTAATTTTATTGTTTGTATTTCCCTTATCAAAGAGCTGGGCCTTCGATTTTCCAACATTAAATATACCACCGGCACCACCACCTCCCATTTGCCCCGACATACGACGCGACATAAACACAAAGAATCCGATCAACAACAAAAACGGAAGGATGCTTACCAGAAATATCTCAAAATAATTGCGATCATCCTTATATGCTACATTTTCAACTCCACTGGAAGCAATAAATTCATCAAACTTATCGGCACTGGGAATATTCACCCGTATGCGACGATCCTTTTCAAAAGCCTTATAATTAGAGCCAAACACTTCTTTAAGGGTAGCAACACTATCTTCCACAACAGCTTCCACCTGGTTTTTGGCAGCGTACACCTCTATACTTTCAATATATCCCGACTCCACATATTGCTTGAAGGCGGGATAGGAGTTGATAGTCTTAACAGCACTGGTGTCGCCAAAAAAATACCATCCCAGCATTACGGATATAACGATTCCATATACCCAGGAAACATTAAATTTGGGATTTTTTCCGGTGGGTTTGGGAGACGTGTTAGGATTTGAATTACCAGGAGTAGGGTTATTGTTCTGTTCCATTAAAAATACACTTAATTTAAATTTTCGATTTTTTGCAGATCGGCATCAGCCCACAAATGTTCTATATCGTAGTACTGACGCGCATGACGCTGAAATACATGAACGATTATCTGACCATAGTCCATCGCTATCCATTCAGCATTTTCGAAACCATCAGCTGCATAGGGCTTTACCTGAATTTTGTCCTGTACATAGTCTTGTATCGAAAGTGCTACTGCATTGACATGCACATTTGAATCACCCTCACATATTACAAAATAAGAGCAAGGAGCTTCTTTCAGGCGATTCATGTCAACAACAACGATTTCCTTTCCTTTTCTTTCTTGTATACCTTCAACAATATTCTTAACAATTTGTTCGTTTTCAAGGTCTTTAATTCTCTTTTTCACGCTAAAAAAATTAGTTTAAATTTACCCGACAAAGATACATCAATCTCTGCTGTGTGTAAAATATCTTTTGTTTTTTTATTGAATGTCAGATAACAAAGCATCCGGCACTGAAACCAATGCCGGATGCTGTAAATTGATTAATCAGGATTTACTTATTGTACAATCGCTTTGAAAGCACTTTCGTTCCAGTATTTAGCAAATTCCAGATCTTTAGCAGCCTTAGCAGCACATTCTTTCTTTTGAGCAACTGCAGCTTTCAGGTTGCTGTATACACCATCTTTATCGTTGGTGCGGGCAGCTACTACTGCGGCAAGGTAAGAAGTCATTGCATCCGGAGTTTCAACCGACGCCAGAGTGTTCTTTGCTGCATTGTATTCTTTGTTCAAAATCTGCAACAGCGCGGCATTATTAGTATTTACACCCAACATCGACGATTTGGCTTTCGCATAATCACCAGTTGCCAAATAGTAAGTACCAAATGCATTTTTCAAATTACCATTGGTACCGGCAGCATTTGCGAAATAGGTTTCAGCCTTGGAATGATCACCTTTGGCTAAAGCAACCAGTCCGGCGTTGTAGTTAGCATCAGCATTGCGTGGATCGATAGCAAGTGCTTTGGCAAACGATTTCTCAGCATTGTCGATATTTCCCATCTGGTAGCATACCTGACCCATGTTGTTATACGCACGGATTTCGTTGGGGAACAATTCAGCAACTTTCTTGTGAATTGCCTGTTTCTCATCGGCTTTTTCAGTAAGTGTTGCAGCATAAAGCAGTTCTTCAACAGTTAATGCTGATGGATTGGTTTTTGCAAGACCAGCAATCTCTTCATCTGATTTACCGGTCACTTTCACCAACAGTTTCAACTGCGAACGACGTAACTGGGGAAGAATTTCATCGGCGATTTGTTTGAAAGCAGCCGAGATATTTTTAATTTCACGTTCCCGTTGTTCAGGATCGGTGTACATCGATAAAACGCGCAGAATCAATTCTTTATCCTGAATATTTGATTTTTCCATCAATTTTTGGAAACCATCCCAGTCTTCGGGAGTAAAACGCGATTCAACAGTGAGTGGCGATTTGATTTTTTTCAGTTCAGCATTCAGGAAGCGCTCAGTTTCTTTCTGACGACGCTCGGCCAGCTGAGTATTCAAATCGGTAGCTCCATCAGGAGATGCATAGGATGAAATCTGAAGGCTTTCAACCGACTTATTCATTGCATCACGTGCTTCAATAATTTTGGCAGTCATTGCTTTAATATCTTCCCCTTTCACTTCAGATCCACGAACTGTCGATTGTTGAATTAGGAAAAGAATGTCGGCTTCAGTCATTTGCATGATATCGCGAACAAACTGATCTTTAATAATTACCGCACCGGTTGAACCTTTGAATTTTTTCTGAGCGAGTTCCGAAGTAGCAATTACTCCATCGGCCACTTTCACAGGAGTAAGTTTGTAGCTTTTCTTTTTAGCTACGACATCAAATTCAAGATAGAGTTCCGAAACAGCCATTTCAGGAACATAGTCAAACGAAACATTCATTGAATACGAACCTCCGGCTTTGTAAGAAATAACTTTGTCGTTTCCAACCACTTTTTCGCCCTGGAATACAGAGGGAGTACCTTTAACCGACTGGCCATTGCTCATACGCAATACCGGAGTAACGGTTACAACAGCGTTCTTCTGGAAATACTTCACGGGGAAAGTACCAGTAATGGTAGCATTAACCTTTCCGGCTTTTGTTTCCAGCGGATTAGGAGTGCTGGTAAAAAGCGAAGGATCAAGGTCGCCAAGGTTTTTACAGGAACTGAACAGTACAGCTACCATCAAAGAAAGAGCAAATACTAGTTGTTTTTTCATAAAGAGTCGTTGTTAAATTATTGATTGATTATTATTTAGTTTCACAAAAACATCACAAAGATACAAATTAACATTTAAATTGCTGTTGATTGTTATGGAATTTTAGATTTAACATTTGCTATTTGAAAAAAGCCTTAAAAATATCATTTCCATTGGCAAATATCAGCAAGCCAAAAAGTAAAATCATACCGGCAGTTTGAGCGTATTCCAGAAACTTATCACCGGGTTTTTTGCCTGTAATCATTTCGTAAATAATAAACATTACATGACCGCCATCCAGGCCGGGTATCGGTAGAAAATTCATAAAAGCCAGGACGATCGAGAGAAGTGCAGTCATGGTCCAGAATACCTGCCAGTCCCAAACCTGGGGGAACATTTTACCAATACTACCAAAACCACCGATTTGTTTCGAACCTTCTTTGGTAAATACCAGTTTAAACTGTTTCACGTAACTTACCAGTGTTTCCCAACCCAAATTGATACCAGCAGGAATTGCTTCAAAAAAACCATATTCAATTTTTTCAGTTTGAAAAAAGTTAAACAAGGGTTTTAGTGAAACTCCGAAACGTGCAGTTTCATCCAGGGTAACAGGGACCGAAAGTACAGAATCATCACGCACCAGCTGCACCTGTATTTCAGCAGAAGGGTAGTTGTCAATCTCTTCGGTGATGTCCTGGAAAATAGCCATCGGCTTATTATTTATCCCTATAATGCTGTCACCGTTCACCAATCCTGCTTTTTCGGCCGGACTTCCGGGTTGTACTTCATCAATCACAAAAGGATATCGGATTGAAATCAGGTTCAACTCTTCAGCAGCTAAAATACGCTGTGCAAAGTCGGCCGGAAGTCGCAGTTCGATTTGTTGCGAATCGCGGGCAACCGTTACATTACGAAGACCATCAATCAGAATTTTCTCAATGAATTCCGCACGGTCAATTACTGGTTCACCATCTACGCTCACAATTTTATCACCCTGACGGAAGCCGCTTTCGACCATAGTGGATGAAAACTGAAAGCCATAATGCGCATTTTTAAAAGGCAGGTATTCCTGTCCCCAGGTAAATAAAACGGCTGAATAAATAATCAACGCCAGGATAAAATTCACTACTACGCCACCGATAATAATAGGCAAACGGTGCCAAACCGAACGCGAGCGATATTCCCAGGGTTCCGGCTCCTGCATCATCTGGGTTTTATCCATCGATTCATCAATCATACCGGCAATTTTACAATAGCCACCCAGTGGAAGCCAGCCTATCCCCCACTCTGTAGTGTCGGGATACTTGCGCCAGTCACCCTCGGGAAGATCAGCAAGCGGAATAGGTTCCATAACCGGTTTGCCCTTGGCATCCACCATTCCTATACCCTCACTGTTAAGCCGTTGGCGCTCATTAGCCGGAACATTGGGGGCAAAAAGTTTAACCTGCCATTTACCATTGATACGTTTTGCGCGAATCAACGAGCGACCCGGATTGAAAAACATGTAGAATTTCTCGACCCTTACTTTAAAAAGGCGGGCAAAGAAAAAATGCCCGAATTCGTGCAATACTACTAATATTGATAAACTCAGGATGAGCTGTAACGCTCTGATTAAAAAAGTCTCCATTATTTTTTAAATTGTTTTTTTTGAATTAATTCTGCGGCGATGCGTCGGGCTTCAGTATCCGTCAGCACATAATCGTCGTAGCCGGGATGAAGAATGAATGCACAGCTGTCCATTACCTCTTCAATACAATCACTCATTTGCAGGAAGCCGATCTGGCTTTTCAGAAAGGCAGCCACTACCACTTCATTGGCAGCATTCAGGATGCAGGGCATATTTCCTGCTTTATCAAGGGCATAATAGGCATACGCCAGATTCCGGAATTTTTCGGGATCGGGTTGTTCAAACGTAAATTGCGGATACAAGGTAAAATCGAGGCGGGGAAAGTTAGTAACCAGTCGATCGGGGTAAGTAAACGCATATTGAATCGGCAATTTCATATCGGGAAGTCCAAGTTGCGCTTTGATAGAACCATCGCGGAACTGCACCATCGAATGTATTATCGATTGAGGATGAACCACGACCTGAATACGGGATGCATCCACTCCAAACAACCATTTAGCCTCCATTACTTCAAAACCCTTGTTCATCATACTTGCCGAGTCGATGGTGATTTTGGCCCCCATGTCCCAATTCGGATGTTTCAGCGCCTGCTGAGGAGTTACAAATTCCAGTTCTTCTCGGCTCAGTGTACGAAAAGGTCCTCCAGAGGCTGTAAGTATAAGTTGCTCTACGGTTTCAGCACCTTCACCGGTAAGACATTGAAAGATAGCTGAATGCTCCGAATCAACAGGAATAATCGATGCATTGTATTGCCTACAAAGATCGTTTATAAGTTCACCAGCCACTACGAGCGTTTCCTTATTGGCCAATGCGATGGTTTTTCCGGCCTTTACTGCGTGGATGGTTGGTTTCAAACCGGAATAACCGACCATGGCAGTTAAAACAATATCAACTATTTCCAGTTCAGCGACCTGAGCAATAGCATCAGCACCGGCAAATACTTTTACAGGTAAGTCTAGCAACGCTTCTTTCA
>JANJXE010000288.1 GCA_024709185.1 Paludibacter sp. | reverse complement strand
AGAGACTACTTTCATTACAGGAATCGATGCTGCAATAAGTCCGGCATCCGAAGTATAAATGCGCGCAAATTCTTCAGGAAAGATAAAGGTGAGGCACATCAAAGGTACTACCAACAGCACAGCCACACCTATCATTTTGGCCACAAAAGGCACAACCTGCTCTTTTTTCCCGGCACCTATCATATTGCTAACAAGCGTATTCACTGTTGTTGCCAGTGCAGATCCGGGAATCATCAGTAAAATGTACAGACTGCGGCCAATATTCGTAGCTGCCAGTGGACGTTCGCCCATTCTTTCAATAAATACGAAAAACATAAACCAAGTGGAAACCGAAATAAAATACTGAAACATGATAAATACTGACAAATCGAGAATCTGGCGTATCAGCTTAAAATTCAGACCTTTTAGTTTATAAAGTTGGTATTTCTGAAAATCGTGATGTACGTAGGAATAGTAAAATAAATAGACAGTGGTAACTCCTTCAGCGATTACAGATGCCAGTGCGGCTCCTGCTATACCCATCTCAGGAAATCCCCATACTCCAAAAATCAACACGTAATCAAGTATGACATTCGTGATTGCGGTAATAATTGCCGAGGTTGTTAGCACAGATGTGTTGGTTACACCCACAAATAAACCACGAAACATTACATTGATAAATGCAAAAAAGAAACCCCACATCCGCCAGTCGAGATACTCAAGTGAAGCTGCAAAAATCTGAGGAGAGCTAACGAGGTAGCGCATTATACTCTCGTTAAAAAATACAGAAAGTATAAAAAACAAGGCTGCTAAAACCACGATAAATACCATCCCGTTGATAAATACCGAACCAATCTGCGTATGATTACCTTCACCGTTGCGCCGACCGATAATAATTTGTGCACCCTGACTAAAACCGAATCCAAGCATATAGATAGCAAGGAAGTAAACGCCACCGATGGCAGAGCCACCTAGAGCAATCTCTCCTACCCTCCCGAGAAAGGCCGTATCGGTTACATTTATAATATTCTGAACAACAAGAGTTAACACAACCGGATAGGTTATGTTAAATATATTTTTCGCAGACAACATTTCAATTCTTTTTTTCATCAGGTCGCAAAGATATTCATTTTTTATCTATTTTTGTAGGAATGAAACCGGACTGCCACTAAATCAATCCTCCGGACATCTGCCTTGAGGAGACTATCTAACTGTGATTTAACAATTTAAAACGTAACGAATATGTATCGTACTATCAGCCTGCTCATGTTGGCTTTAAGTTTTACTGTCGGTCTGTTGGCTCAACAAAACGACTTTTCGGCCTCCTGGAAACAAATTGAGAACGTAATTGAACAGGACTTACCCGAAACAGCAATCTATGAGTTGCAAAAACTTCGAAATGATGCTGTTATTAAAGGCGATTTGGCGCAGGAAGTAAAAGCATACCTCTTTGAACTGCGATTGAAGGCAGAAAAAGATCCTTCGCTGACCGGACAGTTGCTTACCGAAGCTGAACAGTTTACTACACAGCTGAAAACATCACCCGAAAAAGGGTTGATGTACCTTATGCTGGCGGAAACTTACAGTATTTATCTCAATCACAAGAGGTATGGACTGGACAATCGCTCAACAATACTAACTCCATCTACGTCAATTCCTGATCCGAAAAAGCTGGCTTTATGGTCGAAAAGTGATGTAATGAATACCATAGACCGAATGGTTGCACTGGCTTTTAAGGATACTTTTCAGTTGCAGCAACGCCGGATTGGCACTAACGACACCTTCATTGCATCCGATACGCTTCAGTTTCAGCGTGCTACCACCTTGTACGATTTAATGCTCTTAAAAACCATTGAACTCTATGCCACTGCCGATTATGAAAAAAACACGGAATATTGGTACCGAAGGCATCTGAACTATCGCCGATCACAGCTGGAAATTTTTCCACTCGTGATGGCAGAAATCAGTTTGTACGAAAACATCTTCAGTTGGAAGCAAACCGATCCAAATATCGAACGTAAACGCTTTCAAACGCTGGACAGTCTGATACTGCTTTACGACGACCATCCTGAAGTTGTAGAGCTTATCGCAGAAAAAGCAAAATTACAGCTTCAGGAAGTAAATAAAAGAGAGCACAAACGACTTGCTTATGAACTTTGCACAGGTGGTATAAAGCGTTATCCCGACTATCCACGCATTCAGCAGCTATTTAATATTCAAAAGCAAATTGAAGCCAAAAACCTGTTTCTGCAAGCAGATTCTCATTTCCGATCCGGCGATTCCATCCGTTTCACTCTTACGACAACCAACACTTCAACGATAAAAATTGGATTATACCGGATTAATGGTCCTGTTATCAGATATCAGCAACACCTGAGTGAAAGAATGTACAAAAATGACATACAGCCATTTACCGATGTCACACTGGTAGATAGTCAAATAGTTGAAATGGAGGCTGATCCCGACTTTGCCGCTCAAACCAGAAAACTTAATTTTACCAAAAAAAGTTATGGCATATATGAACTTCGGGCCATTGTGGCGGATGTAACTGAAGCAGAAAACACTACCCAGGTAGCCTTCGTGGTAACTGATTTGCTGGGCATACATCGCCCGTTAAATGCCGATAGTGTGCTGGTGTACACCATTGATTCTTATTCAGGCAAACCACAAAATGGAGTTCAGGCTACCCTTTTCGATCGTCGCTGGGATGGTACCGGTAAGTATCAGCTTATTGAGATTGGCAAAGCTGCCAGTACGAAAGAAGGTAGAATGGTGATAGTTGGAACAGGAGTGTCGCGTAACGCGAATTCTTTGTGGCTGTCACGGGGCAATGATCAGTATTGCTGGCTTGAACATTATAATCAGGGTTACTATACCAACGAATACAAAACAAATCAAGTCAGGAAAAACATTCAGTTCTTTACAGATCGAAGCATCTACCGCCCTGGACAGGTACTTCACTACAAAGCAATAGCTTATAGAAGCGATAGCAGGATGGAAAAAGTGCTGACTGATACATTACTGACTATCTCTTTATTTGATACCAATGAAAACATGGTTAGCACACAGCAACTGAAAACCAACACGTTTGGTTCGGTAGCCGGTAGTTTTGTACTTCCTGCCAGTGGATTGAATGGTTCGTATTCACTTCGGTGTGGTGATTTTCAGCAAAACTTTAAGGTAGAAGAGTACAAACGTCCGACTTTTGAAGTAGAATTAAAAACCGATTCAAAAGAATTACACTTTGGGAAACCGATTCAATTCCGTGGCAAAGTAACCGCTTTTGCTGGTTATCCGGTCTCCAATGCCACGGTTCATTACCGTATTCGAAAAAAAAGTATGCATCTGTTTCGGCCTTACCCTGCCTATAGAGTAAATAGTCATTTTGTTGGTAAAGGAACCACCACTTCGAATGCCGATGGTTCATTCACTTTTACTTTTGTCCCTGAAAAGCTGGAGCTTGCATTTGCTGCCCGTTTTCAATATTACAAGTACGAAATAACAGCAGATGTTACGGCTCCTGACGGCGAAACACAACAAGGAATTACATCGATGATGATCGGAGAGAAATCGTTGATGCTCTTCAGTACAGTTCCTGATATAATTGAAAAAAGCAAGAAGCTAAATCCTTCAGTAAGGATTGAAAACCTGAATGGGGCTACAGTTGATAAAACCGTTTTTTACGAATTGAACTATATTCCCGACGATGGAAAATTAAATGAAGGTGCGGAATGGCCCGGAAGCATTAATCAGCCAATACTCTCAAAACAAGTACAAAAGGGTAAATTTCTGTGTTCAGATAGTCTCAAACTGGATGTAAGCAAGCTTAATTCAGGCAAATACAGGTTACAACTATACGCCCTCGATGAAGGTGGCGACACCATAAAAGCTGAAAACCGATTTATACTTTATAGTACAACAGACAAGAAACCGGCAGTTTCCAGTTACACCTGGCTAAACGAAACTACAATAACAGCTTCACCGGGCAAGTTGGTCAAAATCCCTTTTGGAACATCACTGCGCAAGGCATGGGTACTGTACGAAGTAAATTATGGAAATAAACTAATTGAACAGAAATGGATGCGTCAATGCAATTCCATCCGAGAGTACAGGGTTTTGTTTGATGAAAAATACAGGAATGGTTTAACTGTTCGTTTTACGATTGTACATGCCGGAAAAATTCATGTAAAAGAAGTCATTATTAAAGCGCCTGCGAAGAAAAAAGGACTTAAACCACAATTAACCGTCTTTCG
>JANJXE010000021.1 GCA_024709185.1 Paludibacter sp. | reverse complement strand
GACCTTTACGTTCGAGTTGGATGAGACTCCTCCTACAGTAGTGGAGGTGAGCCCGTCGAATAATGCAACAAACGTAGATGAAACTTCAGATATTTACATTACTTTTTCAGAAGCAATGAATAAGACAAGTGTTGAGGAGGCTATTACAATAGTACCAGCACTTTCAAATGCTTCTTTCAACTGGATAGATGAAACAAAATTACATATAGCTGCCGACGATTTAATCAATGAAGCCCAATATACTGTAACTATTAGTAACACCGCAACCGATATTAGTGGAAATGCGATAGTGCCATTTGTATCAGGTTTTACAGTAGCAATTAAAGATATTATACCACCTGCAATAACGAAAATTGTGCCTGCTAAAAATTCAACAGATATCCTGGTAAGTTCCAGTATATCTATTACCTTCTCTGAAGCGATGGATAAAACTAGTGTTGAAGGTGCAATTTCTGTAACACCTTTAATTGCAAACATGGCATTCAAATGGAGTGACAACTCGACAGTAGTTGTTTCAGGAAGTCAGTTGACAGGTGCAACAGTTTATACAGTAACTGTCAGTACCGGCGCGAAAGATATTAAAGGAAATACACTGGTTGCAGATGAATATATACCTTTCACTACGAGCTCGTCAACACTTTTGGCATACGATGATTTCAATATTAGTAACGGCAGTCTTTCAAACAACAATGGCTCTTCCGGTGCAGGATGGAAAGATTCATGGAGTTACATAAAAGGTGTAGGTGGGGTTGTTGCACTAAATAACTATTTAAGCGGGGGTAGTAAAGTAATTATAAAACGTAAACTAAACTTCCCCTTAATTATTGGAGATAATGACTTTTATATATCATTTCTTGCTGTCAGAAGTTCCGAAGGAGCATTTCAAGTTGTTGGAGGCAGAGAATTTAGCGGAGCTTTCCAATGGCGTACCGGTGTTGGAGTTTCTGAAGATGGCAGTTTGGGAGTTGTAAATAATACAGGCGCCTATCTAAGTAGTGGCAATTCAGATATCTTTGAAGCTGGCACTACTTATCTTGTTGTACTTAAACAAACTCGTAGAGTGTCTCAAAAAGTAAAAATATTCAAAAAAGGTGATACTATAACAGAACCGGGTAATGGTGAATGGGATTATGAAATAGCGCAAGGTGCTACAGGTGTGGCAATGGATTATATTGGAATTGATTTTACTTCAGCAGGAGTAAATATCGATGAACTTAAAATGGGCATCAGTTGGAATGATGTTTCAACTACCCCAATCACTGACATTTCGGCAACTCCGTTGATAGCACCTGCAAATTTGGTAGTGACCGCAAACTCAGCAACCACAGCTGAACTGGAGTGGTCTGATAATAGTGTGGTGGAGGAAGGATTCAAGATTTATAAAAATGGTTCAGAGCTGGTAAGCCTTGGTGAAAATGTTACCTATTACAAATTAAGTGACTTAACAGATGGCGAAAGCTATACCTTTAGTGTTAGCGCATTTAGAGGGGTTGAGCAGGCAATTTCTTCCGAAATATCCTACACTTTTACATTTGATGCTGAAAACTATGTTGACACCAAAATAGAAATTGCTAAATCTCCTGTTGCTCCTGTGATTGATGGAATAGTAGATAATATCTGGGCAAATGCGTTTAAAAATCCTGTAAAGCGATTTAATCCTTTAAGTGAAATCGCACCAACGAGTGCTGCCGATTACCAGTGCACCTGGAGTGCCATGTGGGATAACAATAAAATTTATTTTCTTTTTGAAGTAGCTGATGAGACACTTGTATTTAGCGATGGAAGTGGCACTAATATTGGCCATATCGATGGTTTTGATATGCCAATGGCTACAGGATCAAATGGAGCATGGACGATGAACCGTTTAAATATTGTTACTCCACCCGAAACTCAACCAGCACTTTATATACATGAAGGCATGGCGGCATATAAAAATGCAGAAAAGGCGTTTATCCTTACTGACAAAGGCTATAACATAGAATTATCTATGGTATTACGCGATTTTGATCCCAATATTGGGTTAGTAGTTGATGGCTACCAATTCAGAATTGATGTTCGTTATAATGATAATGATTTGAGTACCAGTGTTAACCGTGAAGGACAATATACCTGGACAAACAAAAATGAAACTGGCTGGGTATGGAACAACATCAATTCTTTAGGATATGTAACTTTAGTTCCAACAATTGATCATACTGCAGTTGATACACCTGAAGCCAGCCAAATACTGATCTCAGTGAGCGAGAATGGTTCTTATTTAAAAGTTCTGAACTATGAAGGTTTAGTTGAAATCTATTCCGTTTCCGGCACAATGGAAAATAGATCTACAAGTTCATCAGAAATCATTAATATCGAAAAACTAAAAAAAGGTATCTATATTGTTAAAACTAAAGCAGGTATTGCAAAGTTTGTCAAGTAAATGCTTTTCAAATAATCTGAATACCTGATAAAATTTCAGGTATTCAGATTAGATTACTGAGGACTATTATAATCACAATAAAAGATTTTCGCAACACCTGTTAACCTAAAAGTGGAATTCTGATAAGAATCTTAACCCTCAATACATTTATAAATACTCTATTATAGAAAATATATTGTTGAGTTTTGGGCAATTTAGATCCTTAACAATGAATTTTGATAAAAAGAATTATTTACACCATTAAATCTAATAATCATGATTTCACATTTACAAAGTAAGAGCGTTATCTTAGATGTTCTCAAAAGAAAGACCTTGAGTTTAATAATTCTTTGTTCTTTACTTTTCTTGTTTTCAAACTCGACAATAGCCATAGCAGAAAATATAACGATCTACTCAACTAAAGATTCAGTGTATGTTTTTGATGATTTTGATGTTAACAGTTCAACGCTAACAGGAACTAGCTCGGGTTTTGGCTGGAGTGGTTGCTGGCTTCAAAACCAGGGAGCCGGAATTAGTGTTTGGACAGAAAGCAGTTTAAATTATCCTTCCGAATCTTTTTTTGAATCCGTTGGTGGATATGCTTATATTGGATCAGATGAAACAAGTATCTCAAATAAACGAGTATTAACCAATGGAATTTGTTTGGGTGGAAGTACGGGAAACACCTTTTATGTTTCTTTTTTAGCCCGAAAATCAAGTGATGGAGTTATTCACATTGATGGACAAAGAAGCAGCGATGGACTCACCCGATTTTCAATTGGCATTGAGGAAGATGGCAAGTTGAAAGTTCAGGCTGCTGCAAATGTAATAACCTCTACAGAGAGTCACTTCGACAACGACGAAACATACCTTGTAGTGGCCCGGTGGGATTATGTGAATAATCAGGCTGATTTGAAATTGAAATTATTTAAAGAAGGAGATAATATTCCTTTAACAGATGCCGGTTTAATCTGGGATCATTCAGATGGTGAATCTACAGGAGTAACAGGAGTAGTTATGGAACAGATTAATATTGGTTTTTCTTCTGGTCTGGCAATGGTTGATGAATTTAGACTTGGTTCTACATGGAACAGTGTTGTGAATACTTGTTTTATTGTGAATCATGTTTTTACAACGGCATATAAATTTCCTAATATATACTGGACTAAAGATTCAGAACATTTTGCTGATCCTGCTGAACCTGTTCGTTATAAAATTCAAATAGCTACCGATTCTATGTTTACAAATATTATCGATCAGGATACAGTTTATTTAAATCGTTATGTACATAATCAACCTTTTACACCAGGAACTTACTATTACAGTATTAAATCAATTTATTTCAATGGTATAAGTAAAAGAGGACAGGTCAATTCTTTTACTATTCTGAATGCTTCGGAAAATGTTACAGCAACACTTCCTTCCGATCAGGAAGACTGCACATCAAGCATTAAGTTATCAGTGAGTATGGCAGAAACTTTAGCTAAATCGGGAGCTTCAGTAAAATTAATATTCCCTGCAGGGGATTATTATTTCGGATCTTCCTTGACTGGAGCTATTATTGAACTCGAAGAGGTGAATAATATTGAGATTGTTGGAGTGGGTGCTACTTTTCATTTCTCTGCCAGAAATCAAGGTTTGATTGATGCTGAAAATTGTAGTAATATATCAATCAGCGGATTTAATGTTAAATACGATTCTGGAATTTTCAGGGTTCAGGGAACAGTAGTTGCTGTTAATTCAGGCTCACGAACATTAACACTTTGTCTTGAAAACGGTTCTCCTGACTTTGATGATTCGAGTAGTCCTCTTTCAGACATTTTTATTCTTTTAGACCCAAATATTGACGGACGTCTTAAAGACAATTCATCTACTTTCTACCGATTAGTAGGTAAAACCAAGGTAAACGATAGTATATGGAATATTACGTTGGATAGCGAAG
>JANJXE010000521.1 GCA_024709185.1 Paludibacter sp. | reverse complement strand
GCTGCGGTGGCATTCGTCGAAGATCACCACGACGTGCGCGTCGTACACCGGGTGCTTCTTGTTCTTGGCAACGAAGCGGCTGAGCTTCTGGATGGTAGTGATGATGATGCGTGCGTTCGCATCCTCCAGTTGCTTTTGCAGCACCGCCGTCGAGGTGTTGGAGTTGGCCGCACCTTTCTCGAAGCGTTCGTACTCGCGCATGGTCTGGTAGTCCAGATCCTTGCGGTCCACCACGAACAGCACCTTGTCGATTTCCGGCAGCCCACGCGCCAGTTGAGCGGCCTTGAAGCTGGTCAGCGTCTTGCCGCTGCCCGTGGTGTGCCAGATGTAGCCGCCCGCCGCCACCGTTCCCAGTTGCCGATGGTTGGTGGCAGTGGCGATGCGTTGCAGGATGCGTTCCGCCGCGACGATCTGATAGGGGCGCATCACCAGCAGCTTGCGATCCACGTCGAACACGCAATACCGGGTGAGGATGTTCAGCAGCGCGTGCTTGGCGAAGAAGGTCTTGGTGAAATCGGCCAGTTCGGTGATCGGCTGGTTCTTCGCGTCGGCCCACCAACTGGTGAAGGAAAAGCTGTTCGAGGTTTTCTTGCGGTCGCGCTTGTTGCGCTGCTCGGCGAGGTGGCCGTCGCGCACGGTGTTGCTGTAGTACTTGGTCAGCGTGCCGTTGCTGATGACGAACAACTGCACGTACTCGAACAGGCCGGAACCGGCCCAGAAGCTGTCGCGCTTGTAGCGGTCGATCTGGTTGAACGCCTCGCGGATGTCCACGCCCCGCCGCTTCAGCTCGATGTGCACCATCGGCAGGCCGTTGACCAGCACCGTCACGTCATAGCGGTTGGCGCGCTTGCCTTCGATCTCGTACTGGTTGATGACCTGCAGGCGGTTGTTGTGGATGCTCTGCTTGTCGATCAGGTAGATGTTCTTGGTGCTGCCGTCGTCGCGCTTCAAGACCTGAACGTGGTCTTCCTGGATGCGGGCGGTCTTCTCGACGATGCCGTCGTTGGCCCCGGCGATCTTCTCGCCGAAGAACTGCTGCCATTCCTTGTCACTGAGCGTGATCTTGTTCAGCGCCTCCAACTGGCGGCGCAGGTTGGCGATCAGGTCGGCCTCGCTGCCGATGCGCAGGTATTCGTAGGCCTGTACCTGCAAGCGCTCGATGAGGTCGTGCTCAAGCTCCGCCTCGGACTGGTAGCGTTCCTCGCGTACCTCGTCCGGGCGCACGAATTCCGCGACGACGGTGCTTTCGTTGGAAAGCGCAATCGGTTCGTAGCGGGAGGGCTTGAGGTCTTCGCTCACGCGGCCTCCCGGAAGGTGAGCAGGCGGTCGCGGTAGTGCTCGTATTGCTGGCGGCGCGCCTTGATCTCGGCGGGCAGGCCGGAGGAGAGGTCGTTCACCAGTGCGTCGAACTTGTCGAGGATGGAGACAACGCGCTCCTGTTCTTCAAGCGGTGGCACAGGAATACGAATCTTCGCAAGGCTCTCGCCGGACAGGCGCTTCACCTTGGCGCGGGCGACATATTTGTTCTTCTGTGCGTGAAAGGCCTCGGTCTGAAGACAGTAAGACACGAACTTCGGGTTCATCGAGTGCCTGAAAAGAAAGCAGTCATCGTGAATCGCAACGTCTTCGTCGCCAAGCCACGCCACGGCCTTGGCGACATCCTCGACCGTCTCGCCTACTGCGGCGATCACCACGTCGTTCGGTTGCGCATACCGCAGTTGCTGCGCCATGTCCGCACGGACATGCGAGACGGTCGACGCCGTGGCCACACCGTAATGCGTGTAGATCTCGCCGTAATGGATGCTCGGAATGCCGTGCTCGACGATGTCGTCCTTGGTGAAGCGACGGCCGCGAATGAATTTGCCGATTTCACCCATTGCCATTAGCCTTGCTTGCTTGCTTGCTTGCTTGCTTGCTTGCTTGCTTGCGTCAGCGTCCGTGCGTTCGCCGAACGTCAAGAGCGCGTCGCGGTAGTACTTGTACTGCCGCCGACGCGCCTCCAGCTCCGCCTCCAGCTCCGCCTCCAGCTCCGCCTCCAGCTTGGTGAAAGTGTCAAGCACTTTCACGATTTCGCGCTGGACTTCGAGCGCCGGAACGGGAACTCGAAACTTCTTCACCACGTTGTCTGGGATGGCGGGATAGCTCGCGCCGCGCTCATTGGCTTCGACGTAGGTGTAGAAATCATCGGTTCCGAGCAGATGGAACAGGAAATTGGTGAGTACGATGTTGTTGTCAGGCCGGAGGACACAAAATCCTGTGCTGCAAATCTGGCCGTCGTATTCGCGTGGGATGACGGCATACCGTTTCAGCATCGGGCGCGTGGTTCCGAAGATCACATCGCCTTCGCGGACAATTTGCTGCGCACGGCTCGGTGCGTTTTCGCTGGTAATGGCGGACGTTTC
>JANJXE010000517.1 GCA_024709185.1 Paludibacter sp. | reverse complement strand
CAAACTAACTGCATCGTCTCTGAACACTACACGATTTTCATTGAAACTAAAGTTTGCAGAAACTGAATAATTTAAATCCCAATATGTTTGGTTTCTATATGAGAATTCGAATTCAAAACCATGATTCTTTGTTTTTCCAATGTTTAATTGTTTAAATACTACCATTGTAAAACCAGGAACGTTACCGGGTGACATTAATATCTTATCTCTGTTTTCTTTAAATATATCAAAGGACAATTCTAATTTTCTTCCTAAGAATGCAGTTTCAATACCAAAATTCTGTTTTATAGATTCTTCCCATTGAGCGTGTAAATTTGCTATTTTCCCCTCTCGAAAAAGATTTGTTCCGCTATCACCATAAGAAGCACCAAAAAGGGCCATTGTACTGGCTTGCCAATAAGTTGTATATCCTTCATTTTCGTATAGCCATCTCTCACTGGATTGGTCGCTGCCGGTTTTACCATAAGAGTATCTGAACTTTAGTTTATCCAAAAAAGATAAATATTTTTTCACGAAATTTTCCTCTGATGCATTCCAACCAACAGCATACGCAGGGAAAAAGCCGAAACGATTGGCAGGAGCAAACTGTTCGGAGCCAGAATACCCTAAATTTACCTCTAATAAATACTTCGAAGCATAGGCATACGTAGCGCGAGCTGCCCAAGCTTCATTTTTATAAACAGGTTGTATGTCAGCGCTGGATCCAGATGCATTTCTTTGATTTCGATTAAAAATCCCCATTGCTGTAACATCATGCCTATCGAATGTTCGGCCATAATTAATTCTGGCCTCATAGTATAATTCACGTGTATTTGCTTGAATACTATGCCCCGCATAGTACAAGGGTTCCAGGTCTAAATCCAGACTGGGCATTCTTCGCCAGGTACCATTTTGATTTAACATATAGGATGCCCCTTGTTGCTGTTCGGTCCTTACATAAGCAACAGTTGTATTTAATGATACTAATGCAGATGCTCTTAAGCCTTTTGTGACAAAACCCAGGTCTTGTTCGTATACAATATCTGAATTAAAATCGGTCGTTGTTGTTCTTTTATTATAAAGCAGATGAATATCGGTGTCATAATGGCTTAAACCTGCATGCAAAATGGTATAGGGGTTTTTCCCATCGCCTACTCCCTGTGCAAATCTGTTGCCTACTGCATTTGGTTCATTTGAATCAGGGTATTTTATCAGGGCATCCGGCCCATAATATAGTGGAGAATAATTTACACCCACCTGATAAATATTGCTGAAAAATGAGCTGTAATATCCTGAATTTCCATTTTGTATTTTATGACTTGCCCCGATGTTTACTTTGATACGACTTGTGCTTGATAAATCAAAGTCAAAATTTGAACGGAGATTATATCGACTGGAATAAAAACGGGGATCCAAATTCCCAATTTTCTCAGAACGGAGAATATCGCCATCGTAATTGTAACCAACAGAAGTAAAATATTTTACAAACTTTGTCCCTCCACGTAAATTGATGTTTGCTGTAGTATTACTACCCGTTTGTATCATTTCGTTAATCCAATCCACATCCGGATATTTATAAGGTTCGTTGCCATTCTTGTAGTGCATCAATTCTTGCTGTGATATTAATCCGGTAAAGTTACCATCGTTTTTCATTGCAATATTGGCATGTTGCAAGGTAGTATAT
>JANJXE010000512.1 GCA_024709185.1 Paludibacter sp. | reverse complement strand
GAATAACTACGATTATGTTTTTGAAAAAGTAAAACGAGAAGCAACACAGTTTCGGGCTATGACTAAAGGATATGGAGCAGGTTCGGGTAATTCAATTCCGGATTATATGTCGGTGGATGGTTTTCAGGCTATGGTTGATGCAGTATTGGCTATACGACAGGAGGAAAGAAAATAACAGGATGGACAATAAAAACTCAATTTCAAAACTACTGCCAGTGCTGTTTGCATTTTTTGTAATGGGACTGGCCGACCTGGTAGGCATTGCCACCAATTACGTAAAGCAGGATTTTGGCCTGAGCGATTCATTAGCAAACCTGCTGCCATTTTCACTTTTCTTGTGGTTTGGATTGCTATCGCTACCGGTAGGTATGCTCACAACCAAACTGGGACGAAAAAATACTGTTTTAATGAGTATTTTGATTTCAATACTTGGCTTGGGTATTTCTTTCGTAAGTCAGCAATTTGTGACTATGCTCATAGCCTTTGCGCTTATTGGTATCGGCAATACGATTATTCAGGTTTCGCTTAATCCGCTTGTGACTAATGTTATGAGTAACGACCGATTAACCAGCAGTTTGACTTTAGGTCAGTTTATCAAAGCATTGGCAGCATTTTCCGGTCCGTTGATAGCCGCAATGTCTTCCTCCATGTTAGGTAACTGGCGATATACTTTTCTGATTTTTGGTGGTATCTCCATACTCTCAGCAGTATGGTTGGCGCTTACACCTATCACTAAAGAGCAAAAAAGCAATACAGGTAAAGTATCGATAAAATCTTCTTTTACATTGTTGCAGGATAAAACTATTTTGCTCTTTTTTCTGGCCATAGTTTTTATCGTGGGTGTGGATGTTGGACTGAATACAGCAATACCTAAATTTATCATGGAACGATGCTCTATACCATTAGAACAGGCAGGACTTGGAACAAGTTTGTATTTTTTTGCACGAACCGCAGGAACTTTGATTGGTGCAGTTTTACTTACAAAATACTCGCCACGCACGTTCTTTTTATGGGGAATGATGTTGGCAATGGCAGCACTGATTTGTTTGCTTTTCAGTAATCAGTTATGGGTGATACTCGCAATGATTTCCATGCTCGGGTTGTCGGTTGCCAATGTGTTTTCCATTGTTTTTTCGGTAGCACTCAAAAAAATGCCGAATCACACCAACGAAGTTTCAGGTTTAATGATTATGGGTGTTGCCGGTGGTGCAGTCTTTCCAATAATTATGGGATTAGTTTCCGACACATTCGGACAAGTTGCCGGCATGAGTGTGTTGGTTTTAGCATTCATTTATTTGTTGTTCACCTCTTTTAAGTTAGAAAAATAATTGTTAAATTGAATATATGGAACGTAAAGCATTTAAAATGTTTCTCAAGCCAGGTTTTGAGAAAGAGTATGAAAAACGGCACAATGAAATTTGGCCGGAATTAAAACAACTGATAAAGGAAAGTGGTGTGTACGATTATTCCATTTTTTGGGATAAGCAAACAAACGTACTTTATGCATTACAGAAAATAAATGGAAGTGCCGGTTCGCAGGACTTAGGAAACAACCCCATAGTACAAAAATGGTGGGCTTATATGGCTGATATAATGGAGACGAATGCTGACAATTCGCCTGTATCATTGGAATTAAATGAAGTTTTTTACTTGGAGTAAATTAAGGAGATAAGAATCAGATATAATTAAAAACTAAATACGCTACCTTACTGGTTAATTAATACTAATTCGCCATTATAATTTAGAATATGAGAAAAACTTTCTTTTGCATTGCTTTATTGCTAACTTTTGGAACTCTACAAAGCCAAAAATAATAATGTAGTAAATATAGATAATTCTGAAGGTGCTAAAAATTTTGTTGCCTTTAACTCAGTATCTGTAAAAGAGCCCACTTCTTTATTACAGGTTGGATCTACTTATCAGTCCGTCGTTAGCATTACTCCGCTTAATGCAACTAATAAAAATATCGAATGGTCTTCAACTAATAATTATGTCGCGACAGTTAATTCAAAAGGATTAGTAACAGCTACAGGCAGAGGAAAAGTATATATAATAGCTAAAACAGAGGATGGAAATTTGACTGCATGATATGCAGTCAATGTTTATTCAAACACGCTAACCTTGGCCTCTTTAATTTCAAATAATATGGTGTTACAGCATAATTCAGAAGTAGTTTTATGGGGGTGGACAAGCGGTATCAGCCCCCTCAGTTTCAAACCCAACGAATGTCTGGTTTGCTTTTAAAAAGACCCATTACCCAATTTGAGAAA
>JANJXE010000233.1 GCA_024709185.1 Paludibacter sp. | reverse complement strand
GTGTATGCAGGTGCATTCCCGGCAGCTGATGCCCTCAGGTATAATCCCCTGGCGCCACCAAAAACAATTCCACTGGAAGTATAACGGTACAAATCATTCTGAGCAGGATTTACATGTTTCAATACTGGTGTAGTAGGCTCTGTACCTGACAGTGGAGGATTGATATACAACGACATTTCATCGTCGAATTTACCGGCTTCTTCAGCAGCAGTAGTGCCATTAAGCACACCCACATGGTATTTTATAACGATAAGATGTGTGGTGTTAGCCGGAAGAAACGGACCAGTAGTTGCATTCACCCAGGTTGTGGTTCCACCACTCATTTTATTTATACCCAAACTTACCTCTTCGTTCGTATAGGTCGGATCGACCGATGCAAATAATCGTCCACCCCAGTTGGTACTGGTAGCCGATGGCTCCATTTTTATCCCTACGAAATAATCGCCTCCCGACACGGCAGCTGAAGGGAAGTTAACCAGGAAGGATATGTAAACCGTAGTGTCGTTGCGAATGTTCTTCGGAAAAAGTTTAAACACACCCTGTCCGGCATCGCCATTGTACTTCAATGCATTACCAATTGCGGATCCCGGATATCCATTGTATGTTAACGGAGCTGAAGTGATAGTAAAGCAATTAGTTCCCGACAGACTGTTACTTTGTGTCGACCAGCCGGTAACTCCATCAAAATTATCCGAATTAGCGATTGCGTCCTGAATCAATGGTCGGTTTGCATCATAATCGAAGTTTTCTTCGAGTAAAATCTGAGCCTGTAGCATAGCTGCATTCAAGAACAATAATGTGAAAAAGAGAGTAAAAATTTTGTTTCTCATAACTTTTAAATTTTAAAGTTGCACGTGAAAATTAATTGTCAAGATAGTTTATCAGCGAATAAACTCTTCGGTTTAATTGCTGCATTAATTGCATTAAATCGGTGTAAAACCGATAATCATTATTTACAATACCTTTGTTTGAGTCGATATTCGAAGGATCAACACCTTTGGCAGTCGGGTCGTTGTCCTGATACTTGAAATAATGCCAGCCCACACAGTTTTTCGATTCCAACAGGGCCAGACAAAAGTCCTGATACGCATAGCCCTTATCTTTCTGGGTGCGGACAGTATACCCTGCGCCTGTTGTGTTGGCTAATCCTGCATCCATTGCCTTGGTGTAAAATTCGGTGATAATAAAGGGCTTGCCGGCCCATTTTTCCCAATTTTCGAGATGTTCCTTTACCGGTGTCCATACTCCGTAATAATTTAATGATACTACATCGCAGTACTTCCCCGCAGCTTGTAGTATTTCAGGAATAAACTTTGCCGACCCGTGCACCCGACTCCCTAAATACATATGATTGGGATCGGCTTTGCGAATGGCCTCAGATACAATACGGAAATAGCGTTCCGCAACAAACCCCGCAAATTCATTGCGATGCTGATCCGAAATTTCATTGATCTTAATTCCCTTCTTCTTTAACCATTGTTCTGCTGCTTGTTTTCCAGGATCATCCGGATTCTTCAGGGTAAGATAACCCTCCAGATTTTTAGCACTAAAGGGAAGTTCGTTGTCGGAAAAATACCCGTACAGGTTAGGGTCGTTTTTATAAGTAGAGAGATCAGCCATTGCCAGTGAGTCGCAAAACTCCGAAAATTCAGGATCAAACACAAATATAGCCTGATTCGGGAAGCCTATGTTTCCGGGCAACTGATAGGTACCGCCTCTTTTTCTTCCGTACGAAGCCATCATGCTGAGATTGACTGAATACGACAGTTTGTGATCCTGGCTCTGGGAATTATACTCTTTGATTAAAGAATATGCACTCCATGACCCAACCCCGTTGAAACCATATCCTTCAAGCGCTGTAGCAGTTTTATCCACCCAATCGGCTTCAGAGCTATACAGCTTTTTAAACGCTTTTTTATTTCGTTCACTGCCTCCCTGACGATAACTATTGATAACAGTCTGAATGTTCGGATATCCCTCCGGATCAATCGTCCACCAGCGATTATCGATTTTTTCCACACGGAAAAATCCGCTGGCTGAAGATTTTATACTCATCGAACTGCCATACTTGTTTACCGAATCAACATCCCGGATAGTAAACCCGTTTAGCTTATCGATGATTCGTGTGTCAAAATATTGCCAGGGTTGGTTGTTATCGCCCTTCACCCATCGTTTAGCCTCTACTTGTATTGGGGTAAAGGTTTTAACGGATGGTTGAGCGAAAATTGTCTCACCAACACTAATCAAAAGTATGCTAATCAGGAATTTCATGTTCATGATGGTTAATTGTATCCCTCATTCTGTGGAAAATTGCTTGCACCCATAATTTCAATCTGAGCCTGAGGTATCGGCCATCGAACATGATGGGGCTGTGCATTAACTCTGATAGTAGTATCGTTCATCAACACAACGTTGGAAGCGTTTTTAAGGTATTCGCCTCCGTACTTTTTGATTCTTTCAATCAACAGACCGTTACGCTTCAGGAAAAACCAACGGTCGCCCTCCATGGCCAGCTCACGGGCATGTTCATCGATTATCATTTCCAGGGTAATATTGCCAGTGTATTTTGCATTTCCGGCTCTTTCCCAGGTTTTATTGTAGTAATACGACAAGCTGTCGGCCTTTCCGAGGTGATAATAAGCTTCGGCTCCCATCAGATACGATTCAGCCAGACGATAAATGATAATATCTTTGAACGACTGCGTTTCCTGCGGACTGAGTCGGGTTTGCGAATCGTTGTACTTAATACAGGCAGGATGCAGATTGAGGTACTGCGCATTGTTGGCAGCAACAATGGTATCACCCAGTTTTTTCCCGCGTGGGAGTCCGGCTGCATTGTTATATGCCCAGGCATGTTTATAAAACACCTTATATCTTTTATCTTTAGCTTTGTCGTATTTCCCCAACAAGTGATTGTTAGGGAAAAGTCGTCCCCAGGGATAACCACCCGATTCAAAATCGATCATCATTCCCTGTTCCTGATGGTAATTGGGGATGAAATGTAGCGCCAACCGATGCCCCGAAGTACTTCCGGTAGATGGGCTGATGTACCAGCCCCCGGT
>JANJXE010000226.1 GCA_024709185.1 Paludibacter sp. | reverse complement strand
GGGCATTGCCTATAAAGATAATTCGGTAGCAGTCACTTTTCGGTCGGGGGCCGAAGGTACCACACCAGCCATTATCGCTACTAATCCTCAGGTAGCAGGAATGAGTATCGACAATCAGGTGCAGAGCACTAAAACCACTTCCGATAATGCCTATTTTTATGGCGCACCCAAAAGTATGAACCGCTTAGTGCGGGGTGAGATTCCGGCCAATCGCCCCGCATTCGTGGTTCGTGCAGAACTACCTAATCCGGCATTACAACTGGCACAAGACTTCAGGGAGGCACTGAAAAACAGCGGTATTGAAACCAGCGGGCAGGCGGTCGACTATGACTTACACCAAAAAGGGCGTATTCAGGCTCAGGTAACCAGAACAATAGTGTATACGCACAGCTCGGTACCCCTGAGCGACATCATCCGGGAAGCCAATCAGAAAAGCAATAATTTCTACACCGAACAGATTTTCAAATCACTGAGTTTGCACCGCCATCCCATCGCCACCAACCGCCGTTCCATCGACATGGTGCTTCAGTACTGGCGTTCCAGGGGGATTGATACCACCGGTTTGTTTATGGAAGATGGTTCGGGCCTGAGTCCGGCCAATGCGGTTACCGCCCGTTTTATGACCGATGTAATGCAGTATATGTATCAGAAAAGCCCTCACCGCGACGCTTTTATCAAAAGCATGGCTGTTGCCGGAAAAGTTGGAACCCTTGCAGGGTTTCTCAAAAACACCCATCTCGATGGCAACCTGATGGGTAAAAGCGGAACGATAGCACGGGTTCGGGCGTATACGGGCTACATCACCAACAATGGCAGGGAGTGGGTTTTCACGGTAATCGTAAATAATTCGGCAACGAATTCGTGGCAAACACTGGGGATTATCGAGAATTTTTTGAAGGATGTGAGTCGGTAGTTGTGTTTAGGGCTCTGGCATTCAAAGGGCCAGCCGAATCGTTTCCAAATATTCCAATCGGATGTTTTCGTGAAATTGTTATATATTTGTTGGTTACATTTTAAACACAAACAACCATGGACAAGAACTATCTTTTAGAAACAGCAAAGCTACTAAAACAGGTGACTGCTGCATCAGCAGAAGAGTACCAAAAAAAAATGGATCAACTGGTTGGTCAGATGAACAATTTAATGCTGGGGAAAGCTGAAATTGAGCATCTTGTTGGCAAGGACAATGTGGAAATGATGAAAGACAATCATGCTAACCATGCTCGTTTTATGTTTTCCATTTTCAAAAACAATAATCCTGAAGTGCTGGTTGAAACAGTATTGTGGGTGTACAGAGCCTATCGAAGTCATGGATTTACCACCAATTACTGGGCTACCCAACTAAACGCATGGATAATGGTTCTTAAAGAAAGTCTGACTCCGGAAAGCTATTCCGAGATTTACCCTTACTACGAATGGATGCAGGTTAACATCCCGGTTTTTGTGAAAGTTTCGGATGAAAAGCTGGAAGGCTCACTTTCGATGCATTAGTTTGATTTTTAGGGATTTTTCTATCATCTTGTAAATTTTCTTGCATAAAAAGTAAAAGATTTATATCTTTGTGGCTTATTCACTATAAATCTTTTATTTACTATCATGCAGGAAATTAAATTCTACAGCGGAGAAAATATCCCTCTGGAATTGCACAAAACCCGAATTGTGCAAAAACTCCATCTCGTTCCTATTGAACGTCGTCTCGAAGCCCTTTACGAAGGCGGTTTTAACACATTTCAGTTAAGTACAAAGGACGTGTTCCTCGATATGCTTACCGACTCGGGCACCAATGCCATGAGCGATAACCAGCTTGCAGCTATGATGCAGGCCGACGATGCTTATGCCGGTTCGCAAAGCTTTGTACGCCTGCAAAAAGCGGTGGAAGAAGTTATGGGTAAAAAACTTTTATTACCTGTACACCAGGGACGTGCCGCTGAGAATATTATTGCGCTGGCCTATGTGCGTAAGGGAAGTCTGGTTCCGATGAACTACCACTTTACTACGGCCATGGCCCATATTACCGACAAAGGAGGACAAATTGCAGAATTGCTCTACGACGAAGCCTATGTGGTGAATTCCGATCATCCTTTCAAGGGCAATATGAATATTGAAAAGCTGGAAGAAGTTATTATTCATCATTCGCCAAAGAATATTCCGTTTATTCGTATGGAAGCGTCGACCAACCTTATCGGAGGTCAGCCTTTCTCGGTGCAAAACCTGCGCGATGTACGTGCGCTGGCCGACAAATACGGCATTCGCGTGGTGCTCGATTGTAGTTTGATTGGTGAAAACGCTTATCTTGTGTTACAACGTGAAGATGAGTTTAAAAATTCGGATATGGGCACAGTGATACGCTCGATGACTGCCCTTGCCGATATTTGCTATTTCTCAGCACGCAAGCTCAGCTCGTCGCGTGGTGGTGGTATAGCTACCGATAATGTTGAAATTTTCAAGGAAATGGAAGCATTGGTGCCTTTGTACGAAGGGTTCCTTACCTACGGAGGTATGTCGGTGCGCGAAATTGAAGCAATGGCCGTTGGTTTGTACGAAACACTCGACGAAACAGTTATCAGCCAAAGTCCTTCTTTTATTAAATACCTGGTTGGTGAGCTGGATAAAAAAGGTATTCCGGTGATTAAACCTGCAGGTGTGTTGGGTGTACATGTGGATGCCATGCAAGTGTGCGATCACATTCCTCAGACTCAGTATCCGGCCGGAGCACTGGCAGCTGCCCTGTTCCTGATTTCCGGAATTCGGGGTATGGAACGTGGTTCTATTTCGAACCAGCGCGATGAGTATGGAAACGAGACTTATGCCGATATGGAATTGCTTCGTTTAGCCGTTCCCCGTCGCGTGTTTACGCTTTCGCAAATTAAATATGTTGAAGATCGCCTTACCTGGTTGTACGATAACCGCAAATTGATAGGAGGATTAAAATTCATTTACGAACCGCCGGTATTGCGTTTCTTCATGGGTAAGCTCGATCCGGTGAACGACTGGCCACAAAAGCTGGTAGCTAAATTTAAAGAAGATTTCGGAGCTAGTTTATAACTTCAGGGTTGATTTCTTTTTTATTTCACATCCGGAGCAGGCGACATATTCACCTGCTCCGGTTCATTTTTGTAAAAAAGTGATTCAAATTGTAGACACAGAATGAAAAGAGCCGCTAGAGGTTTCAGTTTTTTAGTTTAACTTTGCGAAAATTTTTTGAGCAGAACACATGAGTACTGATAATCTCTTATTTGCTTTCGGATTGACTCTGTTCGCAGGATTGGCAACCGGTGTGGGTAGTTTTATCGGATTACTGCATAAAAAATTCAATCCGAAATTTCTGGCTGCCTCTCTGGGGTTCTCGGCAGGAGTGATGATTTACGTATCATTGGTTGAGATTTTTGCAAAAGCAAAAGATTCGCTTTCGATGGAATACGGGGATAAACCAGGCTATTGGATGACGGTAGGTGGTTTTTTTGCAGGGATTTTACTGATTGGTATCATCGACAAGCTCATTCCTTCGGGAGAAAACCCGCATGAAATCAATAAAACCAAAGATTACGATGATAAACAGGGCAAAACGAAGCTTATGCGGCTGGGATTGTTTTCGGCCCTGGCCATTGGCATCCACAACTTTCCTGAAGGACTGGCTACTTTTTTGGCAGCTATGGAAAATCCAACACTCGGGATTAGCATCGCTGTGGCCATCGCCATCCACAACGTCCCCGAAGGCCTGGCCATATCGGTGCCGATCTATTATGCCACTAAAAGCAAGAAAAAAGCTTTCTTTCTCTCCTTTTTATCCGGTCTGGCCGAACCAATCGGTGCACTTGTTGGTTATTTCTTACTGATGCATTTCCTGGGCGGTGCTGCTTTCGGCTTTGTATTTGCCGCAGTTGCCGGAATTATGGTATATATTTCGCTCGACGAACTATTGCCTACAGCCGAGGAATATGGCGAACACCACGTTGCTATTTACGGACTGATTGCCGGTATGGCAGTGATGTCGGTGAGTCTGGTGATGATGGCCTGATTTTTTTAAATATGATTTATACTCCCAACCAACCCGGAGCCCATCAAATCATGGGTGTTCCGGTAACCGAAATAGCCCCGTTTATCCATTGGTCGTTTTTCTTCAGAGCCTGGAATCTTTCGGGCAAGTACGATGGCATTGAGGCGGTTTGCGACTGTGCGTCGTGTCAAACCAGCTGGATGCAGCGCTTTTCGCCTGTCGAACTTGAGGAAGCCGAAGAAGCGGTTAAGCTCTACAAGGATGCTCAGGAGATGCTGCGTCGGTTTCGCGATGAGAACCTCATCTCACTCAATGTTTCTTTTGGATTTTACAAGGCACATTCGGAGGAGGATGACATTGTTATTCAGGGAGATGAAGGGCTTGTCAGGATTCCTACCCTTCGCCAACAGCAACCTTCGCGCGATGGGTATTGTTACGCTTTGTCCGATTTTATCCATCCTCAGGAAGATTATATCGGTGTTTTTGCCAATACCGTTGCAGGTGGCGAGGATATTGCCGCACAGTACGAAGCGAAAGACGATTTATACACTTCCATCTTGATAAAAGTATTATGCGACAGGCTTGCAGAAGCTACTGCCGAATGGTTGCATTACAAGGTTCGGAAAGAATACTGGGGTTATAAAGCGGATGAAGACATCAGCATTGATGAGATGTTTAAGGTACGTTACCAGGGCATTCGGCCGGCAATCGGCTATCCTTCCCTCCCCGACCAATCCATCATTTTTGAACTCGATCCTCTGTTGAAATTTGAAGAAACGGGGATTATGCTGACCGAAAACGGGGCGATGTATCCTACCGCCTCGGTGTGTGGATTGTACTTTGCCCATCCTCAGTCGAAATATTTTGGAATAGGAAAAATTGACGAAGAACAGCTGGAGGATTATGCCCGCCGGAGAGGGAGAAGTGCTTCGGAGCTGCGTAAATGGCTGGCGGCGAATTTATAGAGATTTCCTGTATTTTTTGTACCTTTGTGCTTTATTTATTGTAGCCAATGCGAATCGATATTATCTCTGCTGTCCCCGAACTGCTGTACAGTCCGCTGAACCATTCCATCCTGAAACGAGCCCAGGATAAAGGGTTGGTGGAGATTGTGGTACACAATCTGCGCGACTATTCCACCGACAAGCACCGCCGGGTTGACGATTACGCGTTTGGTTTCGGAGCAGGAATGGTATTACAGATAGAGCCGGTTGACAGAGTGATTACGAAGCTGAAAGCCGAGCGCAGCTATGATGAAATTATATACACATCGCCCGATGGTGAGCTGTTCGACCAACCCATGGCCAACCGCTATTCGCTGGCCGGCAACCTGATGATCCTTTGCGGTCACTACAAAGGCATCGATCACCGGATTCGGGAGCATTTAATTACCCGCGAAATCAGTGTTGGCGATGTGGTACTCACCGGTGGAGAAATCCCTGCTGCAATGATGACCGACGCCATTGTGCGGCTTATTCCCGGAGCAATGAGCGATGAAACCTCGGCATTATCAGATTCGTTTCAGGATAATCTGCTTGCACCGCCGGTGTATACACGTCCGGCAGAGTACAAAGGCTGGAAGGTTCCGGATATCCTGCTTTCGGGACATCAGGCGAAGGTGGAAGAATGGAATCACAAACAGGCTCTGGCGCGAACGAAAGCGCTGAGACCCCGACTATTAAATGATTAATGGTTAATGGGTGGGGATTTGATGTCTTTGAGCATTTGAATGTTTAATGATTAATGATACGTGATTAATGGAGAGGATTAAAGTTGGAGTTATTGGTGGTGCGGGATATACCGCCGGCGAATTGTTACGGATTTTGGTGTATCATCCGAAGGTGGATATTGTGTTTGTAAACAGCACGAGTAATA
>JANJXE010000223.1 GCA_024709185.1 Paludibacter sp. | reverse complement strand
CGCTGACCCTAAGCATTTCTCCAGAATCGGGATATTATGCTGGTAGTGTGGAGGTAACTCTTACCGCAAATGGCGGAAAGGCGCCCGTAAGCATTTACTATACGATTGACGGACAGGAACCAACAACTTCATCGGCACAGGTAGCATCGGGAGGTAAAATTACCATCTCCCAAAATACGGTGTTGAAAGCCCTGGCACGGGATGCAGATAACAAACTGACAGCAGTAATCACCAAAAACTACAAAACTACCCTCGACCCGATCACTGTTCGTTGGAAAAACGACTTAAGCTGGTCGAAAATGAACCTTTACAGCTGGATTCCGGGCACTACCACAGCACTTACCGGATCTTGGCCCGGTACTACCTTAACACCTGATAGTGAAGGCTGGTACACTTATACCTTTGAAAACCGTCCGGCAGTGAATGTGATTTTTAACAATGGTACAGCGCAGACCATCGACATAACCAATGTAACAGAAAATACTTGTTTCCAGATTAATGCTGAACTTTCAGCAGGAAAGCATACCTTTGCAAAAATAAATTGTCCGGCTACAAATGTTGAGAGTCCTTACAATATGGAGAAAGCAGTATATCCAAATCCGGCACGTTCTGTGGTTCACCTGGTACAACCTGAGGCGATTCGTTCAATAGCTATTTTTTCGCTGAGCGGACAGTTGTTGGGAACACCACAACCTGCTTCTATATTGGATATCAGCAAGTTGTCAAAAGGAATTTACATTCTGAAACTGATTACCTACGATGGGAATAGCCGTGTGGAAAGGTTGATGGTTCAGGACTGATTCTGAGTCAGGAACACTGACATTTGGGGCATTTTTGTGATTACATTAAAAAATATTAGTTATGAAGAACCGAATTATCGAAGTCAGCATTCTCGCAGTTAGCATCTGTGTGTTGGGGTACGCATTGAATTCAGGGATTAACAGTTTCAAGGATAAAGACAGGATTGTGAGTGTAAAAGGCCTGGCTGAGATGGAAGTCCCGGCGAATAAGATTACCTGGCCTTTGATGTTCAAAGATTTAGGAGATGATTTGCCTTCGCTGTATACCACCATCAATACCAAAAATAAAGTTATTGTAGCATTTCTAAAATCCAATGGTATTGCTGAGAATGAAATCAGTGTTTCAGCTCCTGAGATTCTCGATATGCAGGCCGAAAGGTACACCTCCAATGCTCCGGCATACCGCTACAATGCAACTTCAGTAATAACTGTTACTTCAGGTGATGTGGAAAAAGTCAGAAAACTAATGTCCGGGCAGACTGAGTTGCTAAAACAGGGAATTGCAATAACCGGTGGTGATTATCGCTATAATGTGAGTTATGAATTCACCAAACTGAATGAAATTAAACCAGCCATGATTGAAGAAGCCACACGCAATGCCCGTATGGCTGCAGAAAAATTTGCAAAGGATTCGGAGAGTAAACTGGGTAAGATTCGTGATGCCAATCAGGGACAGTTCTCCATAACCGATCGCGATTCAAATACACCGTACATCAAAAATGTAAGAGTGGTGACCACTGTAAATTATTACCTGAAAAACTGATGTGCTTGGATATGTTGTTTAAACAGCACAAAAGTACTCTAAAAAACGGGTAATCAATCGTGGAATTGGATAGTGATGAATTTCTTGCAGTGTTGTTATTAAACTGTTTTTCATAAAACTACTTACTGTATCAACTTCGATTTTATAAAAACGGGCGTTGATTTTTCGGTGGGAGAGAAGATGGGTAAAATCAATCGGTTGAGGATTAAGTGTAAAAGGCCCAATTTCCAGGAGATGAGGATGACACACAACTTCTTCAGGAGTGAGAAGTTGAGAAGCTTCAATCAGCGGAAATTCGTACATGTTTTTCCAGATATTGTTGGCCGTTGAACGTTTCTGCAGCACTACTTCATCACCGGAATGTACATATAGATAGGTGTAAAACAGCTCTTTAACGGCTGTCTTCTTAGCCTTTACAGGAAGTTGACTTACCAGTTGAAGTTCATAGGCACGGCAATTAAGTTTTAGGGGACAATTTTCGCAATCGGGATTAACGGGTACACAGGCCAGTGCGCCAAATTCCATGACAGCCTGGTTGTGCAGGCCCGGACTTTGAATATCGAGAATTTTCTGCGCTAATTCCTGAAATTCTTTCTTACCCTGATTACTGTCAATGGGCGTATCGATAGCAAAAAGGCGTGATAAAACCCGATACACATTCCCATCGACTACAGCATGGGGTAAATCGAAAGCAATAGAGCAAATGGCTGCAGCTGTGTAATCACCAATACCTTTGAGGGCTCTGACTTCTTCATAGCTTGATGGGAAAGTTCCATTATGTTGACTAACAACCTGCCTGGCAGCTGTATGTAGATTACGAGCCCTGGAATAATAACCCAATCCCTGCCACATTGCCAACACCTCTTGTTCTGACGCTTCTGCCAATGAACAAACATCCGGAAACCGATCCACAAAACGCAGGTAATATTCCATTCCCTGATTCACACGGGTTTGCTGCAGGATAACTTCCGAAATCCAGATTCGATAGGGATCACGGGTCTCCCGCCAGGGTAATTCCCTCCGGTAATGCCCGTACCAAAATGCTAAAACAGAACTTAACGAAACCATCTTTTTAATGATAAATGTTTAATTATTAATGATTAATGGGTGAAATTGTATAAGCGATTTACATTTTAAAAAAACATCTAACCAAACTATTTCCTTTAACTGTATATCTCCACTCAGTCTCACCCATTTATCATTAATAATTTATCATTAAACATTATTACTTGTATTCGTCCCAGCTCTTTATCTTAATATCTTCCACTTTATACGTACAGAAGGCATGGATAAAGGCAGAGGCCAACCGGGCGTTGGTGAGTAGAGGGATGTTGAAATCGATGGCACCACGACGAATGATATAGTCGTTTTTCAACTCCCTTTCTGTCGTATTTTTTGGAATGTTGATAACCAGATCGAATTCCTTGCGCGAAAGCATGTCCTTCACATTTAGTTCTCCCGGTTCATCGGGCCAGTTCACCGGTGTGCTTTCAATTCCATTGTCGCGCAGGAAACGGAACGAACCACGTGTGGCAAACAGTTCATAACCTTTCTTCGAAAGCATCTTACAGGCATCAATAAGCTCCACTTTCGATTTGGGCTCTCCGGATGAAATCAGGATGCGTTTCTTTGGAATCCGAAAACCTACCGACAAGAGGGATTTCAGAATTGCTTCAGAGAAATCATCGCCTATACAGCCTACTTCACCGGTTGAAGCCATATCTACTCCTAATACAGGGTCGGCCAATTGTAAGCGGTGGAAGGAGAATTGTGAAGCTTTAATACCTACATAGTCGAGGTCGAAGGCCGATTTTTCAGGACGTTCAACCGGCAATCCAAGCATTACCTTGGTAGCCAGTTCAATAAAGTTTATTTTCAATACCTTGGAAACGAAGGGGAAGGAGCGTGACGAACGAAGGTTACACTCAATTACCTTTATATAATTATCCTTAGCCAGGAATTGGATATTGAAAGGACCTGAGATATTCAGTGAAGCTGCAATCTGGCGGGCGATATTCTTAATCCGGCGGATGGTTTCCACATAAATTTTCTGTGGAGGGAACTGCGTGGTGGCATCACCGGAGTGAACACCTGCAAATTCAACGTGCTCCGAAATGGCATAGGCGATGATTTCACCTTTCTCAGCGACGGCATCAATTTCAATTTCCTTACAACGCTCCAGAAATTCCGACACCACTACCGGGTGCTTTTTCGATACTTCAGTAGCTAATCTCAGGAAGTTTTCAAGCTGCGTGGCATCGTGGCAAACGTTCATAGCTGCTCCGGAGAGAACATAGGACGGACGAACCAGGACCGGAAATCCAATGCGGTCAACAAATTCGCTCACATCCTCAAAAGTCGTAAGTTCTTTCC
>JANJXE010000506.1 GCA_024709185.1 Paludibacter sp. | reverse complement strand
AAGAAAATGTCTTTGAGTATAGTTTAGACAATAATAAACTTGAAACTTTCAATAGACACTTAATTTCAAAGTATAAAGATAAAGAGATAACAAATAGTATTATTGAACAATCTGTTAATTTTAAAGAAAAATTACTGATTGTTGTCAATACAGTAAATGAAGCACAAAATTTATTCAAGGATATTGACAAAAAATTTCCTGGTATTCCCAAAATGCTTATTCACAGTAGATTTAGGCGAAAAGACCGTGAATATTTAGAGAAGGAACTTAAAGATAAGTTTGACGGTGGTTACAACTTCGATGGACTGAAACCTTGTATTGTCGTGTCTACTCAAGTAGTTGAAGTAAGTTTAGATATTAGTTTTGACAGAATGATTACTCAAGCCGCCCCAATTGACAGCTTAATTCAGAGGTTCGGAAGGATAAACAGACGAAGGAATTATTCAGTACTTAGTGAAATTACAAGAACTTATAAGCCAATCCATATTTTCCTTGACGAAGAATCAACGTTACCATATAACAAAGAAATTGTATTAAGAAGTTATGAAGTTCTTCCTGATAATTTTTCCATTTTAAAAGAGGCTGATATCCAAGGCATGATAGATAATGTTTACGATGATATCGAAATAAAAAAAATTGATTTACACCTAATTTACAAAAATGGAAATTTTGTGTTAAAAGAGCTGACAGATAATAAAAAGTCAATCTTAATTGATTTGCTTGAAATAGATGGGGCAGTATGTATTCTCGAAGATGACCGTGAAAAATACTATAATGCGAATCACTTCGATAAAATTAAGTATGAAATTCCGGTAAGTTTGAAAAGTGTTTTATACAGCAAAAACAAATATGAGCAACTTAAAGTTGGTTCTTATCCTTTTGTCATACCCCAGACTGAGGAAGAACATCTTAAGTTTGGATTAGAGATTAAAGAGACAAGTAATATAATTTGAGAGGAATCATTTATGTACACAAGTTATATTGGGAAGAAATTCCTTAATTTTTATAAAGAAGAATTTTCTTTGCCGATGGATTATGCAGCAGAAACGTTTTTTGAAGAAGTGATGTATCCTATTTTTTTTAATGATGATAGTCATTTAATGCACGTCGGGAATTCTCCTTTTTTTCAAAAAGTATCAGAAGCAGATTTCAACTTGTTCGGCTCACGGACCAAAGCACAATTCGAAAGATTCAAGAAGAAAATTGAATCTGAAGATTTTGGAGGAGATATTTTGGTTGGTTACGGATCAAGTGATTTATCTGCAAC
>JANJXE010000193.1 GCA_024709185.1 Paludibacter sp. | reverse complement strand
TAAACAACGATAGCATAATGGCTGCCTATGGCTTCACCACCGATAATTCGGTAGCAGTATTTATACCAAACACCTACGAAATTTACTGGAATACCGACGAACGGGAGCTGTTCGACCGGATGTATAAAGAATATACGAAGTTCTGGACCGATGAGCGTAAACAAAAAGCCGCGGCTATTCCGATGACACCTGAACAAGTCATTACACTGGCCTCCATAATAGAAGAAGAAACCAACAAGCGCCGCGAGCATCCGATAATTGCAGGTTTGTATATCAACCGGATTCGTATTGGCATGCCCTTACAGGCTTGTCCCACCATTCGTTTTGCGCTTAACGATTACACAATTAAGCGGGTATTGTTTAGTCATTTGAAAACACAATCACCCTACAACACCTACAAAAACAAAGGCTTACCTCCGGGCCCCATACGTCTCCCATCCATCTTTTGCATCGATGCAGTGCTCGATTACGAAAAACACGATTATTTGTTTATGGTAGCCAATGCAAGTCTCAATGGAGAACACACTTTTGCCCGCACCGGCGAAGAGCATATGCGCAACGCCCGCGAGTATCAAAAAGCGCTGGATGCACGGGGTATTAAGTAATTATCCGATATAGTTTACTTCAGGAATCAGCTGAATGCCAAAACGTTCATCGACCGATTGTTGAATGTGTGCAGCAAGATCGGCAATTTCCCGTCCGGTTGCACCACCCCGGTTGACCAGTACAAGCGGTTGATATTCGTAAACGCCTGCATTGCCAAGATTGCGGCCTTTCCAGCCACATTGCTCAATAAGCCAGGCAGCGGGAATTTTCACCTGATGATCCGAAACTTTATAGTTTGGCATTTCGGGGTACTCTTTGTTTAGCTGAGACCATTTTTCAACCGGCACTACCGGATTCATAAAAAAGCTACCTGCATTACCCAGCACCACAGGGTCAGGCAATTTAGCAGTACGAATAGCGATAACTGTTTCACGAATTGTTGCCAGATCGGCCTTTCCTCTTTTCAACACCTCTTCTTCGAGATGAGGATACGAAAAGCAGGGTTCAGCAGCCCGGGAAAGCCGGAGGCGAACCGAAAGCACCGCAAACTCACCGCGTGCCGAGGTTTTAAAGATACTGGTACGGTATCCATAACCACAATCGGATACAGAAAGCTTCATCTCCTGACCGGTCGACAGGTTTAGCACATATACCGAGTCAATCACATCACAAAATTCAACTCCGTAGGCACCAATGTTTTGAACAGCTGCAGCACCCACTTCTCCGGGTATCAGCGAGAGATTTTCGATGCCCCACCAATTATTCTTCACTGCATAAGCCACCAGGTCGTCCCACAACATTCCGGCTCCTGCCTCGAGCAGAACTGTACTGTTGTCGTGCTCTACCACACGCACTTTTTGGTGAGTTGAATGAAGTACCAGACCGGGATAATTACCCAGGAATAACAAATTGCTTCCCCTACCGATAAGTAGCGAAGGCGAAGAATGATAAACGGAACTACTGGTAATTTTTCTCAATTCGTCGGCCGACGAAAAAGAAGCAAACCAGCGTGCAGAAGTTTCAATCCCAAAGGTGTTAAACGCTTTAAGGGAAAAGTTTTCAGTTATTTTCACAGGCAGGTAGTTGGGTTATATTCTTGTTTTACGTTTTAATTCAAAGTCTCGTCCGAGGTATTTCTCCCTCACTACAGGATTGGCCGCCAGTTCTTCTGAACTGCCTTTAAACAGAATACGGCCCTCGAACAGCAGATAGGAACGATCGGTGATGCTCAGGGTTTCGTCTACATTGTGGTCGGTAATCAAAATGCCGATGTTCTTGTATTTCAATCGCCAAACAATATCCTGAATATCCTGAACTGCGATAGGGTCGACACCAGCAAAGGGTTCGTCGAGCATAATAAAACGCGGTTCGATGGCCAGGCAGCGGGCAATTTCGGTACGCCGGCGTTCACCACCTGAGAGTCGGTCACCTATATTAAGGCGCACATGTTCAAGGTTGAAATCAGCTATCAATGTTTCCAGTTTTTCCTCCTGGTATTCCCTGCTGAAGGAAGTCATTTCGAGAACCGACCTGATATTATCCTCCACGGTCATTTTACGAAACACCGACGCTTCCTGTGCCAGGTATCCAATGCCACTCTGTGCCCGTTTATACACCGGAAAATTGGTTATATCGGTTTCATTCAGAAAAATTTTACCTGAATTGGGTGTCACCAAACCAGTGGTCATGTAAAAAGTTGTAGTCTTACCGGCACCATTCGGGCCTAGCAAACCCACAATCTCCCCTTGTTTTACATCGATGGAAACATCGTTTACCACTGTGCGTTTACCATATTTTTTATACAGGTTTTCGGTGCGCAACACCATTTTCTCATCTTCCATTTCCTTCTTATTCCTGATAATTTTTATCTTCTTCCTTAAACCACGATGCGTACATAGCGTAATTGTGAGCAATTTTCCGGTTCATCTCATGCGTTTTTTCCGGTTCCACATCTTTTACATATTTCGCCGGAACTCCCGCCCACAGCGTATACGGAGGAATTTTAGTATTGCTCAGCACCAACGCTCCGGCAGCCACGATGGCCCCTTCACCTACTTCAGCATAATCGAGCAGTGTAGCACCCATACCAATGAGCGCGTAATCGTCGATTTTAGCACCGTGCACCGTGACATTATGTCCGATGGAGACATAATCGCCGATTTCCACCACCGATTTTTCGTAGAGGGTGTGCAAAACACTTCCATCCTGTATATTCACATGCCGTCCTATGCGGATAGCATTGACATCGCCCCTTAATACTGCATTAAACCACACACTACAACCCTCACCTAATTCCACATCACCCACGATGGTGGCATTTTCGGCAAGGTAACAATTCTCTCCAATTTCCGGTGTAAATCCCCGGACCGATTTAATCAACGCCATATTTTAGTATATATTCAATCTTTCTAAATCTTCAGGAGTATCAATCCCGATTGTTTTTTCATTCGTAAGTCCACAACGAATTGTGTAGCCGTTTTCGAGCCAACGCAGTTGTTCCAGCGATTCTGCCAGTTCCAGTGCCGAAGGCGGCAAAGCCACCACTTTTTTCAATACTTCGGGTCGGAAAGCATAAATACCGATATGTGCAAAAAAAGTACCGTTTACCAAATATTCTTCTTCAGGGATACCTCTCAGATACGGAATCACCGAACGAGAAAAAAGCAATGCATCCCCCCGGGCATTCATCACAACTTTAGGATGATTCGGACTCAGCAGGTAATCAAGTCCTTCATCGGGAGTAATCCTGCGAACCAGCGTTGCAATGTCCACCTGAGGACTATCGAAACAAGCCAGTAAGGTCTGGATTTGCAAAGGCTGAATAAAGGGTTCATCACCCTGGATATTCACTACCAAATCGAACTGCCTGTCGAGCATCGTAAATGCTTCGTAGCAGCGATCGGTACCGCTCGGATGATCGTTGCGAGTCATCACCACCTTTCCTCCGAAAGCCTTTACCACATCATAAATGCGTTGGTCGTCGGTAGCCACCACCACGTCGTCGAGAACCGGCGCCACCTGTTCGTAAACCCTTTGTATCATTGGCTTTCCGGCAATCGGCACAAGCGGTTTCCCGGGAAAACGGGTGGAAGCATAGCGTGCCGGTATGATACCTGCTGCTTTCAGTTTTTCCATTTCCAACGTCCTGATGAATATTCAATATGCTTTTTGATCAGGCGTTTCAGCCTGCGGGAAGTACGAAGCATCAACAGCAAAATGACAGGAAAAGCGGCAATAGGTACTACCTGGACCTGAAGAGCCAGAATACATCCGGCCATCAGTATCATCAACAGGTAAATTGCATGATAAAACAACAAAAAGCGACGGGCTTTGTGCGTCCAGATGAACACAGCGGGAAGCAGGTTCAAGGGATTAAGCCACAGTAGGTTCCAGTTGCCACCGACCATGGGGTGTTCCGACAGAAACGACAGCATAAAAATGAGAATACCTGCAAGGGCCGTAATCACATACAAAACAGTATCGAAGCTTTTCGACTGTTTACTTCGTTTATGTTTAGTGAAGGTGAGAATCATTCCCCAAACCAGCCAAAGAAGAGTGATAGTCAGTGGATGAATCCACCAGGGCGTGGAACGTACTTCGTTGGAAAACGGACCTTCGAGTAAACGGGTATCGGCAACCAACATTCGAGGATTACGATCGGCAGCATTTTTTATGATTCGGGCTTGTTGTAAATCGTTTCGCAACAATTCAGGTAAAAATGCAGCGCCACCCTGGTTGACGGTACGGTCGGATTCGGTACCAAAAATAAGATGTATGCCAAAGGTCAACCAGGCATCATCGGAAATATAGTGATGAATCAACTGGCGGAAAGTCTCTGAATAGTAGGCCGATTCATAACTCAAAATCCCATCGAGTGTATTCTGAATCATCACTTTAGGACGCGTGGCACAATTGTCGAATACAAAATTGTAGCGATAGGTACGATTGGCAGGCAGGTAATTTTCGTTTAGCAAATCAATAAGTCGTCGCTTTTCAACTTCGGTGAGATTAAGCACTTGTTCCCACACA
>JANJXE010000166.1 GCA_024709185.1 Paludibacter sp. | reverse complement strand
AAGAATAACTTCAAATTCACCAAAGGGATTAATAAAACCAATATTTTCATCACTTTCTGCCCAAGCTAAACCATCTTTGAAGGAGTCACAATTATTGAAAAGTTTGTTAATGACCTGATTTCCAAAATAGTCTATATATTTCCATTTTTCGTTAAACTTAACTGCACCAATACCTTCGCTGAAGTTTCTGACATCTGAATATTGAAAATCAACTACCTCTCCTCCTCCCTTGTTGATAACACCCCACAAGGGATTTAGTGTTTCAGGGTCAGGAATTCCTACAAAACAAAAACCATCAACGAAGTCATAAGAAAAATCATATTTAGGGTCAACAACTACTTTACCTGATTTATCAATAAAACCCCACTTACTAAGAATATTAACCCTAGCTACTCCTTCGATGAATCTTGTGACTTCGTCAAATTGATAATCAATTACCAAATTACCAGTTTTATCAATAAATCCAAATCTGTCTGAAGTATCTGAAATAGCTGCTAATCCTTCACTAAAAACAGATCCAAACCCTGTAGTATCCCACTTAATTACGAATTTTCCATTTTTATTTATATATCCACGCTCCTCTCTATTCATTACCCAAGCTAAACCTTCAGAAAAATCAGTTGCATCAAGATAATTTTTCTGAACTGCCATTTTCCCGTTTTTATCAATAAAACCATAAAGCCGCATCTCAGTTTCTTGGTCAACGACATCAATAAGCATTGACATTCCCTCATTAAACAATCTAATATCATCGGCAAGAGGAACTGCTATTGCACCACTATCATTCATAAAAGCCCAAAATTTGTAGCCTTCAGACTCTGCCATGATTTTATAGAAACCTTCGGAATAACCTGCCACAACATTTAACTTTAAAGGATTGAATAGTCCTCTACCCTCTTCATCTATGATATACCAAAGACTATCTACCCTATATGCTGCCAATGGCTTTGAAATGGCATTTATTGAGATAAATAAATAAACTAAAATCGCGAATAATATCTTAACTCTTATCATAATTCCTACTTTTTAATTGCTACATTAACTGTTTTATAATTTAATAATCCTAGAGATTCAGGACTTATAGCTATTATAAATCCTTGTTTACCTCCATTAATATAAATTTTATCTAAATTTAAAATACTCTCTTCTACATAAATTTTTAATGCTTTCCTTGTACCAAATGGACTAGTGCCGCCAAATTTATATCCTGTTGCATTGAAAGCCGTTTTTTCATCAACCTGCTCAATAAATTTAACATTAAGATTTCTGGACAATTCTTTAGTAGAAACCTCATAATTACCGTGCATTAATACACAAATAATTTCTTTATCTGCTTGAAATATTAAAGTTTTGATTACACTATATTCATCAATATTGAGTACTGAAGCAGTTTGAGATGTTCCACCTTTTTCTTGGTAATCATATTCGTATGGTTCAAAAAAAACTTTATTATCATTAAGAAATCTTATAGCTGTTGTAACTGGAATTTTGATTTTCATATAGATTAAAAGTTAATAAAAAGGGGGCTGAAAGGATATTCAACCCATAAAAAAAAAATTAATACTACTCATTAATAAATTCTTTCAATTTATTCATTCCAGCACCTTCTCTCAAGATTTCGAATTGACCTGCTGTCATATCTATAATACTCGATTCGCCAACAAAGTTATAATTATCGGAACTTACGGCAATATCAACCAATTTTGAAAAAGAATCTATAATGTCATCTGGTGATTTTATGTCTTTTTCAGGCAATTTAGCTGATATGGAAATAATCGGGAAGCCATGAGACTTTAGTAATGCCTGGGCTAAGTTATTGTCAGGCACTCTGATTCCTGCAGTTGACCTTTTGGGATTCTGTGCAAATTTTGGAACAAGCTTGGAAGCAGGCAAAATAAATGTGTAAGGACCCGGTACTAATCTTTTAATTAATTTATAAGCTTCATCTGTTACTTTTGCAAATTCTGATACATTTGATAATGAGTCACACAAAAATGTCAATGACTGACTATCAGGCAATTGCCTGATACTTCTTAACCTAGAAATTGCTTCTTTATTAGATAATGCACAGCCTAGTGTAAACTGAGTATCGGTAGGATATAAAATTACGGCGCCATCCCTTAGAGCCGATACTACTTTTTCGATTTTATTGATTTCTGGTGTTTGTTGATGAATATTCAATATTTGTGCAGACATAATTTCTCCATTTTATAGATTTTTATCAAAACATTACTTTATAACTTTTCAAATTGATTTTTATTTTTAATTTTATTCAGTCAGAAGATTTTACTATTTTATTTCTTAGTAAAACTAACATTTTTAGAAATAAATCTTGAATTTATCCATAAATTAACTTGAATAGCATTTAAAATATTATTACTTTTGGATAATACATAATATTTAAAACTACAAACAAATAATCTGACACAAAATGAACAAAAAGAATATAAAATTCAGCAAGTTTATTACACCAAGCGACTTTTTTGCGGTATTGATTATACTAATAGGTATTATTACCGCCTTTTTATTCGATGAAATTGCAATAAGGATGATAGGTGTTAGTATAGCAATCTTAGGCTCTGTTGCTATGTTTATGTTAATTTCCCAAAGACTTTCT
>JANJXE010000128.1 GCA_024709185.1 Paludibacter sp. | reverse complement strand
AAAAGAAGAAGTACTTCGCGCCAACCTCAAGGTATTGGTAGATGGCTTCAACTACGGTAATAATATTCATCTCAATGTTTCGACTTTTATTGTTGATAAATCGCACGAAACGCCGAAGGGAAAATACACCAGCATCAGCGGGAACAAAGCTACTGCCTGGGGACTAATTGCCGCTGCACAGAAAGCGGGTCTGGAGCTCTTCCTTGGAAGTTATCCCATTACTCCGGCTTCGGATATTATGCATGAACTGGCTTTGCGCAAGGATTTAGGTGTGAAGGTAGTGCAGGCGGAGGATGAAATCGCCGGTATCACTACTGCGTTGGGTGCAGCATTTGCAGGCCGCCTCGCAGCTACTAACACTTCCGGGCCGGGTCTGGCCCTGAAAACCGAAGCGATTGGCTTGGCAGTAATGGCCGAACTTCCCATTGTTATTGTGGATGTACAGCGTGGGGGTCCCTCCACAGGCTTACCAACCAAAACAGAGCAAACCGACCTCTTGCAGGCTTTATACGGCCGTAATGGCGAAAGTCCTGTCGTGGTAATTGCTGCTTCAACTCCGGCCGACTGTTTCCACTATGCCTATATGGCTTCCAAAGTGGCCCTCGAGCACATGACTCCGGTTATCCTTCTTACCGATGGATTTATCGGCAATGGTTCGTCGCTGTGGAAACTGCCCAAGCTGGCCGATATGCCTTCTATTACGCCTAACTTTGTGAAGCCGGGCATGGAAGGAATTAAAGTAACTGCCCGCGATGAACAAACAAAGGTACGTTACTGGAGTTTCCCCGGCATGGAAGGTTTTGAACACCGGAATGGCGGTCTTGAAAAGGATTATACCACTGGCGCTATTTCGTCGCAACCCGACAACCATGAGTTGATGGTAAAAACCCGTCAGGAAAAAATAGATTATATCGCCAATGTGATTCCGCAACTGGAAGTGGAAGGAAATCCCGATGCTGACCTGCTGGTTATCGGTTGGGGATCGACACATGGTCATCTCGTGAGCGCAGTGAATAACATCAACAAAAACGGGGGAAAAGTGGCGCTGGCTCACTTCAACTACATTCAACCCCTGCCAAAGAATACCGCTGAAATACTGAATAAGTATCCTAAACGGGTGGTATGCGAGCTCAACAGCGGACAGCTGGCTTCGTACCTGCGTACCAAAGTGCCCGGCGATTACCTGCAATACAATAAGGTACAGGCTCAGCCTTTCACGGTTAACGAGTTGGAAGACCATATCAGTTCACTTTTAAAATAATGCACTATGGAACCTATCGAAGTAAAACAATATACCGCCAAGGATTTTAAAAGCGATCAGTACGTACGCTGGTGTCCGGCCTGTGGCGACTATGCCATCCTGAATGTATTGCAGAAAGTGATGGCTGAACTGGGCGTTTCGCCGACAAAAACCGCAGTGATTTCAGGTATCGGTTGCTCATCGCGCCTTCCTTATTATATCAGTGGATATGGTTTCCACACTATTCACGGTCGTGGCGCTGCCATTGCTACGGGTGTCAAAGTGGCCAATCCAGAACTAACCGTTTGGCAAATCACCGGCGACGGCGACTGTCTGGCCATCGGTGGTAATCACTTTATTCACAGTGTTCGTCGCAATGTGGATATCAATGTGTTGTTGTTCAATAATCAGATTTACGGTCTCACCAAAGGCCAGTTCTCTCCTACTTCCAAAAAAGGCTGGGTCACTAAATCATCACCATACGGAACGGTGGAAGAGCCTTTCCAGCCGGGCGAACTCACGATTGGGGCACATGGTACGTTCTTTGGCCGCTTGCTGGATGTGGATTTAAAATCATCGCAGATGACCATGATGGCAGCTGCAAATCATAAAGGAGCTTCTATTGTGGAATGTCTGGTAAACTGTATCATCTTTAACGATGGCGCACACAGTTATTTATCGGAAAAAGCTTCCCGCGAAGACCGTATTGTAGTACTGGAACATGGCAAAAAGATGATTTTCGGTAAAGAGAAAGATAAAGGGCTGGTACTCGATGGCCTGAAACTGAAAGTAGTAACCATTGGAGAAGACGGCATTACCGAAGACGATATTCTGACTCACGATGCAATGAATCCCGATCCGACCCTTCACCTGATGCTGGTTCGTATGCAGGCTCCCGAATTCCCCATAGCTATTGGTGTGATTCGCGATGTGCCTGCCGAAACCTTCGACCATGCGATTAGTAAACAGATTGCTGAAGGACAAGCTAAATCGAAGGTAAAAAGCTTCGACGATCTGGTAGAAACACTAGAGCAGTGGGAAGTGTGAAGAGAATGATAAATGATTAATGTTTAATGATTAATGGGTGCGGCTTAGCAGTATTTCATTAAAAATTAATTCGTTTAATTTTATAGCCGAGATCCACCAGGGTTTCGGCTGTTTTTTTGCGAAAATCGCCCTGAATAAGAATTTCGCCATCGCGGCAGGAGCCACCGGCACTGCATTTTACCTTGAGAAGACGGGTAAGTTCTTTTAATTCATCGTCGCTTCCCATGAAGTCGGTAATCAGGGTCGAAGGTTTTCCCTTGCGCTTGTCGAGCTCGATGCGTAAAGGCTCTTTTTGCTTTTTATCGGCTATTTTAGTTTCAGGTGCGTCGTTTGTTTCCACTTCTCCCTCCGGCAGTTCCACCTTCAGCGCATTTAATTTATCTCTCCAGTCCATTGTTCAGTTGTTTAAAAATTTCCCATATAATTATTCCGGCCGTTACGCTTACATTCAGCGAATGCTTGGTCCCAAACTGAGGGATCTCGATGCATCCGTCACAGGCATCGATTACGGACTGTTGCACTCCCTTCACTTCGTGGCCGAGTACCACCGCCAGCTTTTCGTTATCTTTCAACCGAAGTGCAGGTAACTTTACACTTCCTTCGGCAAGTTCAATGGCATACACCGTATAGTCTTTCGCATGTAGTTCTTCTATAGCCTGTTGCGTTTCTTCGAAATACTTCCAACTCACGACATCCTCGGCACCCAGACCGGTTTTGTGAATCTCGGGATGCGGAGGTGTGGAGCTGATACCACACAGGTACACCGCTTCAGCCCGGAAAGCATCGCAGGTGCGAAATACCGAACCGATATTGTGCATACTGCGAACGTTGTCGAGCACCACCACAAAAGGGGTTTTCGGAGCCGATTGAAACTCTTCAGGTGTAAGCCTGTCGAGCTCAGTAATGCGAAGTTTGCGAATTATTTGCATATATAATTATGTTGTTGATTGGTGGACTGTTGGTCTCAGTCCGAAAATAATAACTGGTTCCGACTTATTTAGTACCGATTAGTGCCACTGCTGCCTCTATCAGTGTATCTTCCCCCTTTGCAACATCATCAGGATTGAGCATTACCTTTATATCGGGTTCAATTCCAAATTCGATGTGCTGCATACGGCCATCGAACATAGGGCTGGAGGAAAAACGTACCAACCAACCATTGGGAAGCTCATTGGAAGCTGGCAATCCGCCGCCACCACCGCTCAAATCGCCAAGTATAGTGGTATTGGGGGCATCTTTCATCCGGGTAATGAACATATTAGTAGCCGAATAGGAGCCGCGATTGGCCAGCACCACTACCGGACGGGTATATTGAATTTTGCCCGCTTTGGTGGGCAATGCCACAGGCTCCGAAAAGTCGCTGTGCCCCGGACCTGTCTTGTGGCGCATATAAATACTCACAGTATCGCGGGGGAAAAAGTAGGATGCAAATTGTTCTGATAAGGAAGCCGAACCGCCCCCATTGCTTCGTACATCAATGATAATGCCGCGGCACTCTTCAAAATACTTCAGAATGTACGACATATTGGTATTCGAAAACGAATCGCTGAAACTGCTGTAGTAAATATACCCCACCGAATCGCCTGCAATACGTTGATACCGGAGCCCCCCCGCCTGCCGGAAATTGACACTCAGGTAGCGGTGCGAGTTGATGATAGCGGAACTGAAGTTGGATGGATAATCGGTAAACCATTTCCAGTAACGGCTGCGGTCGAAGGAAGAGTACAAATTTACATGACCGTCGCGGAGTTCGGCCAGCATCTCACCCATAGCATCGAAAAAGGCCAGCTCGCTTACAGTATCGGTACCCAGACGGGCATTGTACACAGAATAGATCGAATCCCAGTTAATCTTTTTTTCATCCAAAAAACAGTATTGCGTATCAATAATACGCCACAGACTCTCGAAATTGTTCCGGTAGGTATTGCCCATCTTTTCCGGCTGATCGAGGCAGGAGCTCAACAGCAAAATGAGAAAAAGGGAGTAACTAATGTATGTTGATTTCATATCTTCCTGTTTAGTACATGGATCGGATATAATTTGACGGGAAACGCGACTTCCGGCCCGAACTTCTGAATATATCGTAGGTAATGCCCAACATTAGCGCATGCTCATCGCGTACGAAAACCGGTCCGCTACCCTGGTATTTCAGATGCTGAAATCGCCAGCCGGCATGCAGAGTGATGGTCCGCAAGGGAAAATCGACCGACAGAGCCAGTTTATTTCCCTGACGGTTGTGAAGCGAACTAAAAAACAATGCTTCGCCGATGCGTCCGGAGGTATACAGTTCGTAATAACTCAATCCCGGATAGGGAACGAACATCAATCCCACCAGGGGCATTTCGTAAACGCCGTTAAGTTGAATAACCCGCTTCCTGGTTTGTAGAAAATAGCGTACACCCAGCATTGCATTCAGATTAAGAGCTATATCCATATTCACCGGATTGTTAATATTACGACTGTTTTGCTTCACCCCAAACTCGCCATCGACAGCTGCACCCGCAAGCATCACCATATTGTCAATTTTACGGTAATGATAATTCAGTCCCCAGGTGAGATTTCCTCCCATGTAATTGACTGAGGCTGTAGAAGCCGGATTTTTAGTAGTGGCCACAACGCCGGAGAGGCGAAGCAATGTCGAAAGACCCGGTTCGCCTTTAGGAATCTGCAACAACGAAGAAACCCCTCTATCGGTAGTAATAAAACGATGAGCGGTAATCTCCATCCGCATACCAGCTCCTGAATAGAGCAAGGAGGAGAGATACGGATCGTGCAGTTGTAAAAAACTGATTCCGGCACGATGATTAATCGTTGATAGCGGATACACCGTCGTGTCGGGCAACTGAGCCTTTACGAGCCCGGCACCGGAGAGCAACACACATAGACTAATCAGAAAACCTTTTCTCATGAACTACTTTCAGAAAACACATTCTTACAAACCGATCCACTTACTCACTCCCAACTGGTTAAGTAACACCAGCAAAATTCCCAGTGGAGCCACGTATCTGATTATTATAAGATAGATGCCAAACCACTTCACTTGTAAGGAACCATTATTACTTACCTCCTGTTTAAGAGAATTCAGGGGCATCACCCACCCTGCAAACAAGGTAATTAGCAAGCCTCCCAGTGGCATAAATACCTTGGACGTAATGTTATCAAATAAATCAAAAAAGGTCATTCCAAAGATAGTCACATCCTTCCAGGCACCAAAGGAAAGTGATGACATTACACTAAACACGAGTACAGCCAATGTAACTGAAATTGTTACCGGAACACGCTTCATTTTAAATTGCTCGGTAACAAAGGCTACCACTACTTCCATCAAAGAAATAAGGGATGTTAATGCTGCCACAAAAAGGAGGATAAAGAACAAAATTGCCCAGAATTGTCCACCCGGCAAATTGGAAAATACATTGGGTAGCGTAATAAACACCAGCTCAGGACCCTGCCCAGGATTAATTCCCACCGCGAAAGCAGCCGGAAATATCACTACCGCCGCCAACACAGCCACCAAAGAATCAAGGATAGTTACTTCGGTAACGGTATGGCTTAATTTGTTTTTCTTATTCACATACGAGCCATAGGTGATCATACATCCCATCCCCAGACTAAGTGAGAAGAAGGCCTGTCCCATGGCACTCAGTAAAACCGATGAGTTTATCTTACTAAAATCAGGATGAAACAAAAAGCGAAGTCCTTCCAGTCCACCGGGTAGTGTTACCGATCGGATCCCCATGGCAATGATAATAATAAACAACAGGGGCATCATAAACTTAGTGCTTTTTTCAATCCCGTCTTTAACACCCAACAGGATTATAGCGGCAGTAATAACCATGACCAGCACAGCCCACAATACAGGGCGTACACTATCGCTGCTGAATTCGGAAAAATTAGCGGCCAGCGTTATGGAATCCTTACCTGAAAACTGATTGGTAACGGCCTGATAGATGTATTCAAGCGTCCATCCCGATACCACCGAATAAAAACCCATAATCAGAAAGGCGGTAATCACGCCCATCACTCCAATCAGCCACCATTTCCCTTTTGGATCGAGTTTTCGGAACGAACCTACCGCATTCGACTGTCCGGCGCGGCCAATAGCAAATTCTGAGAGCATAATGGGGAACCCCATAACAATGACAAAAAGGACGTAAAAAAATAAAAATGCTGCTCCACCGTATTGACCCAACTCATAGGGAAACCGCCATATATTACCCAAACCAACTGCCGAACCTGCTGCTGCTGCAACAACGGCCAGTTTACTGCTGAAATTAATTCTGTTTTGTTTCGACATCCTTTTTATAACAAGTTGAACTGTAAATACTGTTTTAAGTTACAAAAATACAAATTTTTTCCATTGAAGTATGGATATCCTTATGTATAAATGATATTTAGTATCTTTGCCTTCATTTGAAAGTGATATGTATATGAGAAAATTAGTTTTTGCAACCAACAATCGTCATAAGCTTGACGAGGTTGGCGAAGTACTGAAAGGCCATCTTGAAATTCTTAGTCTGAAAGAAATTGATTGTTTTGATGATATTCCTGAAACAGCCGACACGCTGGAAGGCAATGCCCTTCTGAAGGCGGAGCACATCTATAACAAGTACGGATACGATTGTTTTGCCGACGATACCGGACTGGAAGTGGAGGCGTTGAATGGCCGTCCCGGGGTGTATTCGGCACGGTATGCCGGCGAAGATCAGAATTCGGAACGTAATATCGCCAGGTTGCTGGAAGAACTGAAGGATAAAGAAAACCGGAAAGCGCGTTTCCGAACGGTGGTTGCACTCATTGAAGAAGGAAAGGTCAGCTATTTTGAAGGAAAAATTGAAGGCCGTATCATTGACACACCGAGGGGAACTACAGGTTTTGGCTACGATCCGGTATTTGTTCCCGACGGATATTCACAAACTTTTGCAGAACTGGGCAGCGGGGTGAAAAATAAAATCAGTCATCGGGCGTTAGCTATACAAGCATTAATCAAGTATTTACAACAGAAATGAAGAAACTTTTTCTATTTATACTACTTATCAGCCTGGCTGTAGGGGCAGAAAGTCAGAACGTGATTGGACGTTGGCGCACGCACATGGCCTACAACAGTGTGAACCAGATTGCTCAATCGGCAACTAAAATCTATGCTGTAAGCGAAGGTTCCCTGTTCTCGGTGAGCAAAGCTGATGGAGACATTGAGTTCTATAGCAAAATGAGTGGCCTCAATGACGCCAACATCAGTCATATTGAATTCGACCGTTCCAATGATCAATTGCTGATTATTTATTCGAATGGAAATATAGACATCATGCACTCTGCCGGGGTAAACAACATTCCTGACTTATTCCGTAAGCAGATGAGTGCCAGCAAACGCATCAACGAGGTTAGTTTTTATCAGAAACAGGCTTATCTCTCGTGCGACTTTGGCATTTTGCTTATCAACCTTGATAAAAAAGAAATTGTAGACACCTACGTGATTGGACAGGGAGGTACTGAAACCAAAGTGATTTCCACTGCTTTACACAACAATCGTATTTATGCAGTCAGCGAAAACAAACTGCTATCGGCCGATGCTACGCGCCCGCTCCTGCTGGTGAACTACGAGTACTGGAGCCCGGTGCAGCAACTTCCCGGATCAGGTGACATCAGCAAAATATTTTCTTTTGCCGGCAAACTAATGCTCGTAAGGGGAGGTCGCATTTATCATACTTCCGATGGAAATGCATGGACAGAGTTATCAGGGGCTCCCACTGCTGTGGCCGTATCGGTTTCGGGTAATCATCTGTTGATTAACAACAATTCGGTGACAATAACAATGCTGAACGACAAAATGGAGTTGATGGAACGCCGGATTATCCCGTCGCGGGATGTGGAATACGATCCGGAAAGACAAAACTTTTGGCTGGCCGGAGTCGACCAGGGTGTTATTTCGGCTAAGCCTAACGGTGACAGTCCGGTACTGAGCTATTTCAAGCCTATGGGACCAGCCAATAATTTCCCTTATTTCATTACATTTGCAGGCGATAAATTGTTTATGGTTCCCGGAGGAAGAGCTACCGAACCCTACTATCGCCAGGGCGTTGTAATGATTTATCAGAACGGTCAGTGGAAAAACCTCTATGCAACCGATTACATCAGTCAGATACAACAGGAAGTGCCTGAACAGACCGTAGTCGACTTTTCCAGTATTGCTGTTAATCCGGCAGACCCCAATCACTTTTTTGTTACTTCGTTTGGCAATGGATTGTTTGAATTCCGTAACGAACGATTTTATAAGTGGCACAATCACACCAACAGCCCGCTGGTGAATGTGATAAACTCCAGCCCTTACGTATATCTGCGTGTGGATGGTGCCACCTACGATGCAGAGGGAAACCTTTGGTTGTGTAATATGTTTGATGCAAATGCGATTAAGATTCTGACAAAGGAAGGCCAGTGGAAAACCCTGAATTATCCCAACACCAACCATCCAACTCTGGGTAATATTATGATCAACAACCAAAATTCGCGGCAAAAATGGCTGAATTCGGTTCGGTATTCGCAAGGTCTTTTAATTTGGGATGATAACGGAACACTCGACGATCAGAGCGACGATAAAAGTGTTTTCCTGAATAAATTTGCCGATGTGGATAATGTGGGTAGCGAATTGCGCCCGGCATTTTTCTACAGCATGGCACAGGACAAAAACGGCGTTGTGTGGGTAGGTACCGACATCGGTCCTCTGTTGTTTTACAATACCTCGAGGGCTTTCGAACCGGGGTATACCTGTTCGAGGGTTAAAATTCCGCGCAACGATGGTACCAACCAGGCCGATTACCTGTTAAAGGATGAAGTAGTGCAGGCCATTGCCATCGATGGTGCGAACAGAAAATGGATTGCTACCCGCACATCGGGCGTGTACCTGATGTCGGAAAACGGACAGGAAACCATACGTCACTTTACATCCACCAACAGTCCTCTGCTTTCGGATAATGTGATTTCGGTGTCAATCAATCCTGTAACCGGTGAGGTGTTCTTTGGCACCAGTAACGGTTTGATCTCGTACCAGAGTGATGCTTCGGAAGGAACAGGTGCGTACGATAATGTGTATGCTTACCCGAATCCGGTACGTGAAAACTACAACGGGATTATTACTATTACCGGCCTCATTAACAATACTCAGGTTAAAATTACCGACATCAACGGAAATTTGGTGTATCAAACCGTCTCGAATGGTAGCCTTGCTACCTGGGATGGAAAAGATGTTCACGGACGTAAGGTAAGCACCGGTATCTACATGGCCATTTGTGCAAGCGAGGACGGAACGCAGAGTACTATCACCAAGATTATGGTGATTAACTGACAAGGGAAATGATACGGGTTGCGGGCGTGGCGGTATATGCACTTATCAACAGTCTTTTCCTGTTGAAATACCTCACGCGTACACCCCTGCATCCTCAGGCTGTACTTGCTGTATATCTGCTTATATCGGGAGGCACCTGGCTCTTGATTCAATACCCCCCCCGCTGGATGGCGAACGTTTTTCGCCGGCCCCTGAAGTACGAAACTTTTGTGCTGTCGGGATTCGTCCTTATTGCCATTATCGTTTTGAACCAACTCATCGATCCCCAACTGTTGCAGGTCGATCGCTGGTCGGCCATTGCCCATTTCCTGCAAAATTTACTTGCGGGAGACTATCCCTACCTGGCACAAACCCACCTTGGAGGCTATGGTTCGCCATTCCCCGTATGGAATTTTGTGCATCTGCCTTTTTACCTGTTGGGCGATGTGGGGTATGCGATGCCGGCATTTTTTATTCTTCTGGTTCTATCGCTGAATTATATCCTGGGAAATTACCGCCGCGCATTTGTGTTTGTTCTGCTACTGGCGCTTAGTCCGGCTTTCTGGTACGAAGTGGCAGTCCGCAGCGACCTAATCTACAATTTCATCCTGTGTTTTTTAATCGTGGGATGGTGGTACCGACGGGATGTCAGCGTTGATAATTCTCCATTGGTTACGGGCATCGTCAGTGGACTGGTGCTTTCAACCCGGCTATCCATTGTGATTCCGTTTTTCATCTTCCTGTTTCCTGAATTTTTAGCCACCGGATGGAAACAACGCATGATGTTTACCCTCGCCGGACTGGTTACATTCGCCCTGAGTTTTCTTCCTTTTTTGTTGTGGGATTTGAATAGTCTGGTATTTTTCGAATACAATCCTTTTGTACTTCAAACGCGCCAGGGTTCGTGGATTGAAATTGGAGTGCTGTTGGCAATGCTACTTTCGTTTTCGTTGCTGTGGAGAAAAAGTCCGGAACGCTTATCGCTGTTTATTGCTGTTACTTTGATAGTCTTTATCACAGGAACCTTTTTGCACCGAATGATTTCCGACGATTTTCAGTCTGGATTGTTCAGTTCGCGGTACGACATCACCTATTTTACAATGGCACTGCCTTTTAGCCTTGCAGCCCTGGCTGGATTCGAAAAAAGCCAGACTAGCGTTTAATCAGATTCATAAATTCCTCGCGGGTTTTGGCCTGTTGAAACACGCCTGTAAAATCGGAGGTCGTGGTAATGGAGTTTTGTTTTTGCACCCCCCGCATTTGCATACATAAATGCTGTGCTTCCAGAATGACCATCACGCCCAATGGATTAAGTGTCTCCTGAATACATTCCTTAATTTGCGTAGTCATGCGTTCCTGTACCTGCATACGGCGGGCATACACTTCAACAATACGTGCTATTTTACTTAATCCCGTAATTTTATGATTGGGGATATAGGCAACATGCGCTTTGCCAAAAAATGGCAACATATGGTGCTCGCACATCGAATAAAAATCAATATCCTTCACAATCACCATCTGGCGGTAGTCCTCGGTAAACATGGCCGATTGCAGGATATCCTTAGGTTCCTGTTCGTAGCCACTCACTAAAAACTGCATCGCTTTGGCCACCCGTTCGGGCGATTTAAGCAGCCCCTCCCGATCAGGATCTTCGCCCAGCAAGCGGATGATTTCCTTGTAATGGTGAGCAATCTGAGCAGTCTTCTCTTCGTCGAAAGGAGCAATTGTTATCGGGTTAAAATCCATAATTTTATTTTCCGGTGATGATAATACGGTCGCGAACCGTGTAAGTTGTACTTCTTAATCGTGGATACAAATACAGCAGCTCGTCGGTGAACGCTCTGGCTTCCCCGGTAGTTTGAAAATTACCAATTCGCACTTTCCAGAAAGGTGAACTGTAGGTAACATACACTCCTATATCGGGAAACGATTCTTTTAAGCGGCGCTCGAGGGCAAATGCTTCCTCTTTGGCAGTACGTTGCACATTGCTCGAAAAAACCTGCACGCGGTAACCATGAGTTATTGCACCTGCACCTGCAGCATTGTCAGATACAATACGCTCAATACGCTTATCCTGATGCACCGTAACGGTTCCACCACTGATGCTGTCGCGTGATGAGATGATTTCAAATGTGTTTTTTTTCGTTTCGGGAACAGTGGCTTCCTGAGCTATCAAAGGCAGTGTAAGACTAACCAGGCACAAAACAGCTGTTAAATACTTCATACTTGTATCGTTTTCAAATGCAAAGTTACGAAATGTTGTGATTAAAACTACGGTTTATTTTTATTACTTTTGTTTTTAAAACAAAAACAAGCGCGATGATTAGCAAAAGGCGTACCGTTATTATTGTGGCTGGTGGAAAGGGAGAACGCATGAACAGCTTTATCCCGAAGCAGTTTTTGCCTCTGAAAGGCCGTCCGGTGTTGATGCACACGCTGGAACTCTTCCACCGGTTCGATTCCGGATGCAACATTATCCTGGTACTTCCTGAAAGTCAACAGGCATACTGGAAACAACTCTGCACTGAACATCAGTTTACCATCGGGCACCAGGTGATTTCGGGCGGAAAGACGCGTTTTTTCTCTGTCAAAAATGGTCTGGAAGCTGCTCCCGACGAAGGACTAACCGCTGTACACGATGGGGTGCGTCCCCTGGCCTCGGTTGACACGCTTTCCGCTTGTTTCACCGCTGCCGAAGAAACAGGTGCTGCAATACCAGTAACCGATGCTGTGGAAAGCATCCGCCAGCTAACCGATACAGGTAGTATTGCCGTGGACCGAAAGCAGTACAAGCTGGTGCAGACTCCTCAGGTTTTTGAAACAAGCCTCCTTAAAAGCGCCTATAACCAAGAGTTTTCGGATGTTTTTACGGACGATGCTTCGGTAGTGGAGGCCTTTGGACATTCGGTAACACTGGTTGCAGGTAATCCCGAAAACATTAAAATAACCACTCCAGGTGATTTATTGTATGCTGAAGTTCTGTTAAAACACCATTGATATGGGAGTACTTGCGGCGATTGATATCAAATTTCTGCCCGGCGTGGGTCCCAAAAAAGCGGAACTTTTCGCCCGGGAACTCGATATCCGTTCTGCAGAAGATCTGGTACGCCATTATCCTTACAAATACATCGACCGCAGCCGCTTTTACTACATACACGAAATTGCCGAGAATATGCCTTTCATCCAACTGAAAGGACAGATTTTACGGTTCGACAAGGCAGGTGAAGGGCGCAATCAGCGACTTACGGCCATTTTTACCGACGGGAAACGAACGTTGGAACTGGTGTGGTTTCAGGGGATTAAGTTCGTAATTGAGAAATACAAGACCGGTGTTGAGTATGTCGTTTTTGGCCGACCGTCGTTTTTTAACGGAAAATTCAACCTGCTGCATCCCGAAATCGATCTTCCCTCGCAACTGCCTCCTCCGGAAACGATGGGACTGCAGCCGTATTACAACACTACTGAAAAGATGAAAAGCGGTTTTCTGAATTCGAAAGCGGTTCAGAAAATCATGCAGGCCCTGCTGCCTCACCTGCAAGGGGGTGTGCCCGAAACCCTGCCAGCCTATCTGCTGAAAAAATATTCGTTGATGAACCTCACCGAGGCCCTCATCAATATCCACTTCCCTAAAAATGCTCATGCTCTCAACAAAGCCCGGCAACGGCTGAAGTTTGAGGAATTGCTGTATGTGCAGCTCAACATTCTGCAGCAAACCAAATGGCGGGAGATGAATGTAAAAGGCTTTGTGATGAAAAAGGTCGGGCATTTCTTTCATACATTTTATTCGGATTACCTGCCTTTTGAACTTACCAATGCCCAGAAGCGGGTAATTAAGGAAATCCATGCCGATATGTCGGGCGGAAAGCAAATGAACCGCTTGTTGCAGGGCGATGTGGGTAGCGGTAAGACACTGGTGGCACTTATGTCGATGCTTATCGCTATTGACAATGGATACCAGGCTTGTATTATGGCTCCTACCGAAATTCTGGCATCGCAGCACTTCGAAACCATTCGCAGCCTGGTACGCGATTCGGGCGTAAAGGTTTCGTTACTCACCGGTTCCACCCGCCCCAAAGCCCGCGAAGAGTTGCATGCATCGCTGCGTTCCGGCGAATTGCACATTCTGATCGGGACACATGCACTTATTGAAGATCCTGTACAGTTTCTCAACCTGGGACTGGTTGTAATCGACGAACAGCACCGCTTCGGGGTGGAACAACGCTCGAAGTTGTGGCGCAAGAATGTGCAGCCGCCGCATATCCTGGTGATGACCGCTACGCCTATTCCGCGCACACTGGCCATGACGCTGTATGGTGACCTGAGCGTTTCGGTAATCGACGAGCTGCCTCCGGGTCGAAAGCCGGTACAGACTTTCCACTACTACGAAAACAAACGGCAGGCGCTGAATGGATTTATCTACAAGCAAATACAGGCGGGAAGGCAGGTGTATGTGGTGTATCCGCTGATTCAGGAGTCGGAGAAAATGGATTTACAAAATGTCACCGAGGGTTATGCTTATTTTCGCGAAACCTTTCCGGAACTTCGCATCAGCATGGTGCACGGTAAGCTGAAACCGGCCGAAAAGGAATACCAGATGCAGGAATTCGCTGCCGGCCGGATGCACATCATGGTGGCCACCACCGTGATAGAAGTAGGTGTAAATGTACCGAACGCCAGTGTGATGATTATCGAAAATGCCGAACGTTTCGGTTTGTCGCAGCTCCACCAGTTGCGGGGGCGTGTGGGCCGTGGAGCCGAGCAATCGTACTGCATCCTGCTCACTGGTTTTAAACTCGCCAGCGATACACGTAAGCGCATGGAGATTATGACCCGCACCAACGATGGGTTCGAAATTTCGGAGGCCGACCTGCAACTGAGGGGCCCCGGCGATATGGAAGGAACACAGCAAAGCGGCATGCCCTTCGAATTGAAAATTGCCGATTTGGTGCGCGACAGCCGTATGCTCGAGATAGCACGAAATACAGCTATGGAAATCCTGGAAGAAGATCCCCGGCTGGAAAAAGAAATCAACCGCCTGATGGCCTATCAACTAAAAAAGCTTAAACAATCTACCGTAAACTGGGGAAATATAAGTTAAAATGAAAAAAGGGCTTTCCCGATAGGAACTTTTTTTTTACTTTTGAACGGCGAAATTTTTTCAACACTTTTTTCTGAACATCATGGAAAAAACACTGGTCATTTTAAAACCCTGCTGTCTGCAACGCGGACTCATCGGTGAAGTGATTCACCGCTTCGAACGAAAGGGATTGCAACTGTGTGGGATGAAAATGATGCAGCTTACCGATGACATACTGCGGGAGCATTATGCTCATCTGGTGGAAAAGCCTTTCTTTAAGCGAATTAAAGACTCGATGGAGGCCAGTCCGGTTATCGTGTGTTGCTGGAAAGGAATTGATGCAGTTCAGGTAGTACGTGCAATGGCAGGGCCTACCAACGGAAGGCAGGCTCCTCCCGGTACCATCCGGGGTGATTACAGTATGAGTGTACAGGAAAATATCGTTCACGCTTCCGACTCGGTCGAAACAGCCGCCATTGAGATGGCCCGCTTTTTCAATAACGATGAGGTCTTTGAGTTTAATCAGTATCAGCTGGAATTTTTATACGCGAACGACGAATTATAAGCATACATACTAAAGCCACTTTCACATGACTTTTTGTTTTAAATACATTCTTGCAGCTCTTTTCATTACCTTCATCAATTTGTCGGTATCGGCCAACGATAAAGACAAAAAAGTCCCGCCTCTTCCTGCCAAAGACACAACAACTGTTTATAAGCAGTTTCTGATCGATGAGACGGATGACCTGATGGAAAATCATCCTGCAGGTGATATTTACAACAACATCTGGACAAGTACCAAACTCAATCCCTATAAGATGCCCATCGACAGCTTGCCCGACTCGGTTCGCATCGATCTTTCTCAATTTATTGTTCCGGTAACAGGTGCAATAACATCCAAATTCGGCCCCCGACGCTATCGCTACCATTACGGCACCGATATAAAGTTACAAACCGGCGATTCGGTTCGCTCTTCTTTTTCAGGAAAAGTTCGTATTACTGATTACGACCGACGCGGCTATGGCCATTATGTGGTTGTTCGTCACGATAACGGTTTGGAGACTGTGTACGCACATCTTTCGCATGTTCTGGTTGAGCTGGATCAACTGGTGGAAGCAGGCCAGGTGGTTGGTCTGGGAGGCAATACAGGTCGCTCCACCGGATCGCACCTGCATTACGAGATTCGCTTTCTGGGAAATGCGATGAATCCGGAAAAGATAATTGATTTCGAAAATGGCCTTCCTTTCATGCATGAATATCTGATTACGAAAAACGATTCATTCTATTATCAGAAGGAAGTAAAAGCCATGTCGGCTGCTAAATACTATAAAATAAGAAGCGGCGATAACCTGGGTCGCATTGCAGCCCGCAACGGAACCAGTATACGTGCACTTTGCCGTCTGAATGGTATTTCTCCGAAAAAAGTACTTCGTGTAGGTCAGCGTATCAGGGTGCGTTAAGCCTTTCGTATCCAACCTGCCATCCTGTAAAAACCCGCAACTACGTTAACATTGCTATCGGTTGTAACAAACATTTACCTGCGTTAAAGTGTTTGTTACAGCAGTAAGCAAACAATATTCTAAAAAACAATACAGATGTTTTCAAAAAAGAAAATTGAAGATCAGGTGCTCGTCATATTTGGATCGAACGGGGATTTGGCCCGTCGTAAACTGTTACCTGCTATTTTTCAACTCTATACCGGAGGCTTTCTGCCTTCAAAATTTATTGTAACCGGGGCCGGAAGTCAGGAAAAAGACGAAGCTGCATACCGCAACGATGTGGAAACTGCTATCCGTGAATTTCTTCCCAAAGAAGCTGCCGCTCATGCTGATGAGCTGAGTGAATTTTTGAAACAGGTGTACTATAAGAAAGTACACAACCAGACACGCTCCGATTTCGAAGGCTTGCGCGATTACCTGTACGAGCTTACCGACCGGCTGGAGATTCACCGCAACATCATCTATTATTTCTCCATTCCTCCCTTCCTCTATGAAACGGTTGCCGCTAATCTTGTGGAATACGGTTTGAACAGAGAAGAGGAAGGCTGGAAACGCATTATCGTCGAAAAACCGTTTGGTTACAGTTACGATACAGCTATTGAACTCGACAAAAAGCTGCACAGTGGTTTCAACGAAGATCAGATTTACCGAATCGACCATTATCTGGGCAAGGAAACGGTTCAGAACATCATGGTTACCCGCTTCTACAATGGCTTTTTTGAGCCTATCTGGAACCGTAAGTACATCGATAGGGTGGAAATTACTGCCGCTGAAAAAATTGGTGTGGGAGGTCGCGGAGGCTACTACGACGATTCGGGTGCCATGCGCGATATGATTCAGAATCACCTGTTGCAGGTGTTGGCTGTAGTTGCTATGGAACCACCGGCTATCTTCGATTCCGATTCTATCCGTAACGAGACCGTTAAGGTGCTGCAGGCTTTACGCCCTATTAAAGGCAGTGAAGTGGCACAACAGGTTGTGCGGGGTCAGTACATTGCCACGCAAGTGGGCGACAAGATGCATCCGGGATACCGACAGGAACAGGGTGTGGCTCCCAATTCAAAAACGGAAACCTATGTTGCTATAAAAGCGTTTATCGACAACTGGCGCTGGGGCGATGTTCCTTTCTATATTCGTACCGGAAAACATCTCCCTGCACGGGTCACCGAAGTGGTCATACACCTGAAACACGCTCCTCATCAGCTGTTTAAGCAACTCTGTCTTACCCAGCCCAACAATATGATTATCCTGCGCATCCATCCCGATGCGGGTGTGGCTATCGATTTCGGGATGAAAATTCCGGGGGCAGGATACAAAGTACACAACGTGGAAATGGCGTTTAAATATGCCGATCTGGCAGAAGCGAAAATTCCGGAAGCGTACGAAAGACTGCTGCTTGATTGCATGGTGGGCGATTCGACACTCTATGCCCGCGCTGATGCCGTGAAGGCCAGTTGGAAATTTGTCGACCCGATTATACAGGCATGGAAGATTAATCCTGATATCCCGCTTTATTTCTACGAATGCAATACCTGGGGTCCACATGAGGCGAATCATCTTTTTGGAGACAGTTATCTGAAATGGCGCGAGCCCGGCGAATAATACACGTACTTTACATACCGGAAGCTTTTCTGACTTCCGGTTTTTACTTCTACAAACAATGAACTACAAAACACAAATATTCGACGATTCAGAATCGGTTGCCCGTGGTGTGGCAAATCTCATTGAAGCAAAAGCTCAACAACATGCCCAATCGGGTAAAGCACTTTCCATTGCGGTTTCGGGTGGCTCTACCCCGAAAGCCTTATTTCGTTTGATGGCCAGTGAAGAATACAGTACAGGCATTCCATGGGAAACCATCCGTCTGTATTGGGTTGATGAACGTTGCGTAGCACCTGATCATGCTGAAAGCAATTTTGGAATGACCTACGATGCCCTGCTGCACTACTCATTCATCCCAATTGAAAATATTTTCAGGATGAAGGGAGAAGATATTCCGGATATAGAGGCTACCCGCTATGCTGAACTGCTTCACCACAACCTGCCGGCTCATGAAGGCATTCCGGTTTTCGATCTCATTTTACTGGGAATGGGTAACGATGGACATACCGCATCTATCTTCCCCGACCAGTTGGAATTGCTTACTTCACTAAAATCGGTGGAAGTGGCTACACACCCGGTAAGCGGTCAAAAACGAATTACCCTCACAGGTCCTGTTATTAATGCTGCTGAGCAGGTGGTGTTTATGATTACAGGAAGTGACAAGGCCGATATCGTTGCGACTATTGTGGGACAATCTGAAGAAGCAAAAAAATTTCCGGCCTCGCACGTTCATGACAAGACCGGAAATACAGAATTTTATCTGGATAAGGCAGCAGCATGTAAGTTGTAAGTTCACTTACTGCAGCATCTTTACTGCAGCTGAATATCCAACTTATTTATACCTGCCGGCCTGCGATTTCCTGTGTATCGTAGGCAATCATGTATTCTTCATCAGTAGGAATTATGACAACTTTCACTGAGGAA